>NZ_JBHVAK010000025.1:0-93649 GCF_042667085.1 Nocardia sp. NPDC057353 | reverse complement strand
GCGGAAGGCGGTGGCGTCCCGGGCGGGCGCCTGCGCGCGAAAGTCAGTCGCGCAGCGGGCGGCCCTGGGGGTCCGGCACCTTGCCCATGAGGATCATGATTCCGTCGATCAGCCCCCAGATCGCGCCGAAGCCGCAGGTCACGATGGTGACCACGAGCTGGAGCACGCCGATCGTGGTGTAGCCGAGGTAGAAGCGGCCGACCCCGAGGGAGCCGACCAGGATCTGCAGCAGCCCGGCGACCAGCTTCTGCTTGTCCGAGAGCGGGACGCCGTACATGTCGCGGCCGAACGGCGCCTCGGGGTCGTTCGGGTTGTAGCCCTGCGGCTGCGGGTACGGGGCCGGGTAGGCGCCGCCGGGGTTGCCGTACGGGTCGACCGGCTGGCCGTACTGCGGCTGGCCGTACTGGGGCTGCTGGCCGTACTGCGGCTGCTGCCCGTACTGCGGCTGGCCGTACTGCTGCTGCTGGTTGTACGGATCGGACTGCGCGTACGGCTGCTGCGGCTGCTCACCGGACTTGTTCAGGTCCGGGCCGGTGCCGGGCGGGCCGTACTGGGGGCCGGCCGGATTGCTCTGATAGGGGTCGGTCACACGTCCTCCTCCGTGGGCGGGCGCCTTGCTCGGGGCCCGGTTGCTGATCCGAGCGGCGACGGGCCGCGACGGTCACGAGTCATTCTGGCGTGAACCGCTCGATTTCGTCGCAGTGGACTCCGCAGCGCTCTCGGTTCCGTTATCGCGCGCGCTCGCGTCGGCGTTGCCGGAATCCTCGGGTGATTTCGCCAGATCCGGATCGGGAGTGGTCTCGGTGGCCTTCGCCCCGGGCGAGGTCGTCGTCTCCGGGGTCTCATCGGTGCCTGGTGCGGGCGGTGCGGGCTTCTCCCCCGAGGGCGTCTTCCCGCCGTCGGCGGCCTTCTCAGTGGCGGCAGGCTTCTCGGCGGCCACGGGCTTCTCGGTGGTGGTCGCCTTCGGAGTGGCCGCGGACTTCGTGGTGCTCACGGCACCGGTCGCGGAGTGGGCATCCGCCGCGTCCTTCACCTCGGCGACATCCGCCTCATCAGCGTCCGGATCGGCCTCGACCCCGTCCGGGTCGCCCGGAACGGCCGCCGCCGCACCGTAGGTGCGCAGCGCCGCGATCTGCCACGGCCACGGCCGCCCCGCGGCGGGCTGCAGCTGCTCCTTCGTCTCCCTGCCCTTGGTGGCGAAGACGAAGTAGGCGATGGCGAGCAGGAAGACCACGGCCGAGGTGAACGAGTTGATCCGGATCCCGGCGATCAGCGTCGCCTCGTCGTCGCGCATGAGCTCGACGAAGAAGCGGCCGAAGCTGTACCCGGCGACGTAGAGCGCGAAGAGCCTGCCGTGCCCGATCCGGTACCGCCGGTCCAGCCAGACCAGGGCGATGACGACGAGCACGTTCCAGAGCAGCTCGTACAGGAAGGTCGGGTGCACGACCTTGTCCACCACGCCGGTGGAGACGCCGCTCATCATGTCCAGCCTGCCCTCGTCACCGAGGCGGCGGTAGATCTCCAGCCCCCACGGCACCGTGGTCTCCCGGCCGTAGAGCTCCTGGTTGAACCAGTTGCCGAGCCTGCCGATGGCCTGGGCCAGCAGGATCGCGGGCGCGACGGCGTCGCCGAAGGCGGGCAGCGGGATCTTGTAGATCCGGCAGCCGATCCAGGCGCCGACGGCACCGAAGGCGACCGCGCCCCAGATGCCGAGCCCGCCCTGGTAGATCTTGAGCGCGTCGACGGCGTTGCCGTCCGGCCCGAAGTACTTCTGCCAGTCGGTGGCGACGTGGTACAGCCTGCCGCCGATCAGCCCGAACGGCACCGCGAACATGGCGACGTCGAGCACCGCCCCCTGCTGC
This sequence comes from Nocardia sp. NPDC057353, assembly GCF_042667085.1. Classification (NCBI taxonomy): domain Bacteria; kingdom Bacillati; phylum Actinomycetota; class Actinomycetes; order Mycobacteriales; family Nocardiaceae; genus Nocardia; species Nocardia sp. NPDC057353. Next base: position 91,787 of record NZ_JBHVAK010000025.1, on the reverse strand, counting down.
CCGCCGCGCTCCTGCCAGCGCCGCTCGCCCCACCAGATGGCGACGATGATGCCCGCGATGATGCAGAGGGCGTAGGCGCGCAACGGGAACGGGCCCAGCTGCCAGACGCCCTGCGCGGGACTCGGGATGTAGGCCAGCACGTCGGCGGCGCCGGGAAGACTGTCTGCCAGGACTCGTGAGGTCACGAACGCCACCGTATCCGAGGGGCCGGGCCACCGCCCCTGGCAGGGGCGGTCAGGAGGTGACCGACGCGGAGCGCACACCTTCGGCGAGCTCGGCGGTCAACGCCCGCACCGCGTCCAGACTCTCGCCCGCGGCGGTGACCAGGGCGGACCCGACAATCACCCCGTCGGCGTACGCCGCGATCTCCGCGGCCTGCGCCCCGGAGCGCACCCCGAGCCCGACGCCGATCGGAATATCACTGTGCGCCCGGATCCGCCCGCACAACTCCGGCGCCGCGGAGGAGACGGCATCCCGGGCCCCGGTCACGCCCATGGTCGACGCGGCGTAGACGAACCCCCGGCTCGCCTCCAGCGTCATGACCAGCCGCTCCTCGGTGGAGGACGGCGCGACCAGGAAGATCCGGTCCAACCCGTGCGCGTCGGAGGCGGCGAACCACTCCCCCGCCTCGTCCGGGATGAGGTTCGGGGTGATGATCCCGGCCCCGCCCGCCGCGGCGAGATCGCGGCCGAAGGCGTCGATCCCGTAGCGCAGCACCGGGTTCCAGTAGCTCATCACCACGGCCTGCCCGCCCGCGTCGGCGACCGCCTCGACCACCCGGAACACGTCGCGCACCCGGACCCCGTTGCGCAGCGCCTGCTCGGCGGCGACCTGGATGGTCGGCCCGTCCATCACCGGATCGGAGTAGGCGACGCCCACCTCGACGATGTCGCAGCCCGCCTCGACCAGTGCCCGGCAGGCGGCGATGGAGCCGTCCACATCCGGGTACCCGGCGGGCAGGTAGCCGATCAGCGCGGCCCTGCCCTCGGCGCGAGCGGCCGCGAAGGTGGCGGCGAGACGCGAGCTCACGCTTCCTGCCCCTCGTCGAAGAGCCCGAACCAGCGGGCTGCGGTGTCCATGTCCTTGTCCCCGCGCCCGGAGAGGTTCACCAGGATGATCGCCCCCGGCCCCAGCTCCTTGCCGAGCCGCAGCGCGCCCGCGACGGCGTGCGCCGACTCGATCGCCGGGATGATGCCCTCGGTGCGGCTGAGCAGCAGCAGCGCGTCCATCGCCTCGGCGTCGGTGACCGGCTGGTACTCGGCGCGGCCGATGTCCTTGAGGTAGGCGTGCTCCGGCCCGACGCCGGGGTAGTCGAGCCCGGCGGAGATGGAGTGCGACTCGATGGTCTGGCCGTCCTCGTCCTGCAGCAGGTACGAGTAGGCGCCCTGGAAGGCGCCGGGCGTGCCGCCGGTGAAGGTGGCCGCGTGCCTGCCGGTCTCGACGCCGTCGCCCGCCGCCTCGTAGCCGATCAGCCGGACCCCGGCGTCGTCGATGAAGGGGTGGAAGATGCCGATGGCATTGGAGCCGCCCCCGACGCAGGCCGCCACCGCATCCGGAAGCCTGCCGGTGAGCGCCTGCACCTGCTCCCGCGCCTCCAGCCCGACGATCCGCTGGAAATCGCGGACCAGCAGCGGGAACGGGTGCGGGCCCGCGGCGGTGCCGAAGCAGTAGTAGGTGTCGTCGGCGTGCGAGACCCAGTCCCGCAGCGCCTCGTTGATGGCGTCCTTGAGCGTGCGCGAGCCGGTCTCCACCGAGACCACGCCCGCGCCGAGCAGCCGCATCCTGGCGACGTTCAGCGCCTGCCTGGCGGTGTCGACCGCGCCCATGTAGATCACGCACTCCAGCCCGAGCAGCGCGCAGGCGGTGGCGGTGGCGACGCCGTGCTGGCCCGCGCCGGTCTCGGCGATCACCCGCTTCTTGCCCATGCGCTTGGCGAGCAGCGCCTGCCCGAGCACATTGTTGATCTTGTGCGAGCCGGTGTGGTTCAGGTCCTCGCGCTTGAGCAGGATGCGGGCGCCGCCCGCGTGCTCGGCCAGCCGGGTGCACTCGAAGACCGGCGACGGGCGGCCGGTGTAGTCGCGCTGCAGCCGGTCCAGCTCGTCCAGGAAGGTGCGGTCGGCGCGGCACTTCTCGTACTCGGCGGTGACCTCCTCGATCACCGCCATCAGCGCCTCCGGCACGTGCCTGCCGCCGTAGACGCCGAAGTGGCCGCCGGGCGTCGGCTCGTGCGCGCTGTGCTCGGCGACGCCCGCGCTGGCCTGGGGCAGCGCGGCCATCACCGGCCCCGCCGGGCCGGCTTCGGGCAGGACGGGTGGGTGCCCGCGGTGACCAGCTTGAGCACGGCGGCCCGCGGGTCGCCGCTGGTCACCAACCCCTCGCCGACCAGAACGGCATCCGCGCCCGCGCCCGCGTAGGCGAGCAGGTCGGCGGTGCCGCGGACGCCGGACTCGGCGATCCGGATGACCTCGGTGGGCAGCCCGGGGGCGATCCGGGAGAAGACGTCCCGGTCCACCTCGAGCGTCTTGAGGTTGCGGGCGTTCACGCCGATCACCGAGGCGCCCGCCTCCAGCGCGCGGTCCGCCTCCTCCTCGGTGTGCACCTCGACCAGCGCGGTCATGCCGAGCGATTCGGTGCGGTCGATGAGCGCGGCGAGCACGTCCTGCTGCAGCGCGGCCACGATCAGCAGGATGACGTCGGCGCCGTGCGCCCGCGCCTCGTGGATCTGGTACGGGCCGACGACGAAGTCCTTGCGCAGCACCGGGATGGAGACGGCGGCGCGGACGGCGTCCAGGTCGTCCAGCGAGCCGTGGAAGCGGCGCTCCTCGGTGAGCACGCTGATCACCCGCGCGCCGCCGTCCTCGTAGGCCTTGGCCAGCGCGGCGGGGTCGGTGATGGTCGCCAGCGAGCCCTTGGACGGGCTGGCGCGCTTGACTTCCGCGATGACTCCGATACCGTCCTCGAGCAACGCGGCCCGAGCGTCGAGGGCCGGGCGGGCGGCGGCGCCCGCGGCCTTGATCGCGGCGAAATCCGTGACGGCTTCGCGGGCGGCCACATCCGCACGGACCCCGTCGAGAATCGAGTCGAGTACCGTCATCTGGCTCGAATCCTTTCTGGGGAGACGGACTTGCTGCCTGAGAATCCCTTCAGGCGCTGTCTCACCGATGCCGACCAAGAATAAATGGCGGGCAACCGGGTGCCCGAATCGGGTCCGGGGTTGCCTCCCCGATCCGCGCGGTTTCCGGGCCGGACCTGCGCACCCGCGGCGCGCCCGGCCGCGCTGCGCCGCGCAGTGAACGGGCTCACTCCTGGCCCGCACTGCGAGGCCGGTCACCCGGGGGCGGTCCGCCCGCCGCGCCCGGCTCCCGGGCCGGTGGCGGGTCGGCGGTGGGGTCGTCGCCCGCGTCGAGGGCGTCCCAGAGGACGCGCTCGGTGAGGTCGGCGTCCTCGCCCGCGCGGGCCCGGTCCAGCTCGGCGCCTGCCGCGGCGCGGCGGACGGCGGGGGCGTCGTAGCGCCCGGAGAGGTCAGCGGACTCGCGCGGCATGCGGGCCAGCAGCACGCCCGCGGTGAAGGCGGCCAGCGCGGCGGCGAGCGTGATCAGCGCCGGGAGCACCGCGGTCTGCACGTCCGTGACGGTGGCGCGGCCCGGCAGCTCGGCCAGGGTGGCGCCGCGCCGCCCCGGGTCACCCGAGCCGGTGAGCAGCGCGAACGGCGGCACGGCGGTCACGGCGGCGACCAGGGTGACCAGCACCCCGAGGAAGCGGCGCAGCCAGCCCCGCGTCGCGAAGACCGCCGCGATGGCGGCGAGCAGCACCAGCGCGAGCGGGGTGAGCGCGCCGAACCAGGTGCCGCCGTTCAGCTCGTCGGTGCGCGGCTCGGTGAGCCCGTCCGACGAGGTCACGGTCACCCAGGTCAGCCGCGAGGCCAGCCACATGAGCCCGGCGGCCACGGCGAGCAGCACCACCGGCCCCACCGGATACCGCCGCCCGCCCGCGGCGCCCGACCGCTCGGCCGCGGCACCCGCGGTCACTTCGCCGCCGGACACCGGCTCGATCGGCCGCCCCGGCGTGCTCGCCGCACCCGAACCGCCCGGCTCCCCCGCGCTCACAGCGCGCCCTCCGCGACCGGCGCCTCGGCCGAGCGCACCGTGCGCGCGGCGGCGACGGCGCGCAGCACCGCCATCGCCTTGTTCCTGGCCTCGTCGTCCTCGTACTCCGGCACCGAGTCGGCGACCACCCCGGCCCCGGCCTGCACGTAGGCGGTGCCGTCCTTGACCAGCGCGGTGCGGATGGCGATGGCGGTGTCGGCGTCCCCGGCGAAGTCCAGGTACCCGACGACGCCGCCGTAGAGCCCGCGCCTGGTCGGCTCCAACTCCTCGATGAGCTGCATGGCCCGCACCTTGGGCGCCCCGGAGAGCGTGCCCGCGGGGAAGCAGGCGCGCACCGCGTCCAGCGCGATCTTCCCGGGTGCGAGGTGCCCGGAGACGGTGGAGACCAGGTGCATGACGTGGCTGTACCGCTCGATGTGCCGGTAGTCGGTGACCCGCACCGTCCCCGGCGTGCACACCCGCCCGAGGTCGTTGCGGCCGAGGTCGACCAGCATGAGGTGCTCGGCGTTCTCCTTCTCGTCCGCCAGCAGCCCCTTCTCCAGCAGCAGGTCGTCCTCCTCGTTGGCCCCGCGCCACCGCGTGCCCGCGATCGGGTGCGTGGTCGCGACCCCGTCCACCACGGTGACCAGCGCCTCCGGGGAGGAGCCGACGATGGAGAACGCCGTCCCGCCCGCGGCGTCCGGGATGTGCAGCAGGTACATGTACGGGCTCGGGTTGGCGGCGCGCAGCATGCGGTAGAGGTCGATCGGCTCGCCGTCGAAGTCGATCTCGAAGCGCTGCGAGATCACCACCTGGAAGGCCTCGCCCGCCTCGATCTCGGAGATCAGCCTGCGCACGTCGGCGTGGAACTCGGCGCTGGTCCGCGCCCGGCGGTAGTCCGGCTCGGGCTGGTCGAAGACCGAGACCGTGGAGGCGGCCGGGGCGGCGAGCGCGGCGGTCATCCGGTCCAGCCTGGCGACGGCGTCGTCGTAGGCCTCGTCCACCCGGTCGGCGGTGCCGTTCCAGTTCACCGCGTTGGCGATCAGCGTGATGGCGCCCTCGTGGTGGTCGAAGGCGGCCAGGTCGGTGGCGAGCATGAGCACCATCTCGGGCAGCCGCAGGTCGTCGGCGGCCAGCGACGGGAGCCGCTCCATGCGGCGCACCGCGTCGTAGCCGAGGTAGCCGACCATGCCGCCGGTGAGCGGCGGCAGCCCGGGGAGCCGCTCGGTGCGCAGCAGCTCCAGGGTGTCGCGCAGCGCGGTCAGCGGGTCGCCGCCGACCGGGGCGTCGGCCGGGGTCGCGCCCAGCCAGGCGGCCTCGCCGTCGGCGACGGTGAGCGCGGACGGGCTGCCCGCGCCGATGAACGACCAGCGCGACCAGGAGCGGCCGTTCTCCGCCGACTCGAAGAGGAAGGTGCCAGGCCGGTTCGCGGCCAGCTTGCGATAGGCGGAGAGCGGGGTCTCGGAGTCCGCCAGTACCTTTCGGGTCACCGGGACCACGCGGTGCTCCGCGGCCAGCTCGTGGAAGCGTTCGCGGGACGTGGTGGCTGGGGTGGACGCGGCGTGCATCGGCCCATCATCCCAGGTGGGCTCCGGTGGAGTTCGGGCCCCCGCAGGGGCGGGGCCCACCGGCCGCACGGCAGGTAGGGTCGGGGTTCATGCAGACAGGCCAGCTCGCTCCGCAGTTCGAGCTCCCCGATCAGTCCGGTACACCCCGTTCGCTCGACGCGCTGCTCGCCGACGGACCGCTGGTGTTGTTCTTCTACCCCGCCGCCAACACCCCCGTGTGCACCGCCGAGGCGTGCCACTTCCGCGACCTGGTCGGCGAGTTCGCCGCGCTCGGTGCGAGCTGCGCCGGGATCAGCACCGACTCGGTGGACACCCAGTCCGGGTTCGCGGGCAAGCAGAGCCTCGGGTACCCGCTGCTCTCCGACGCCGACGGCGCGGTGGCGAAGGAGTTCGGGGTGAAGCGCGGGCTGCTCGGCAAGTTGGCGCCGGTGAAGCGGCAGACCTTCGTGATCGACACCGATCGCACGGTGCTCACCGTGATCTCCAGTGAGCTGCGCGCCAACGTGCACGCCGACGACGCCCTGCAGTTCCTGCGCGACCGCGCGAAGTAGGAGGCGGCGCCCGGCGCGAGAAGGCCCGCGCGCCGGGCGACCGATTCCGGCGGTTTGTGAGTGTTTTCACGGAACTCGGCAACTCCCTGACGCTCGAGCATCGCCGTGGCAAACTCGCTCACGCGAGTGACTGTGAATACACGTTGCAGTGAATACCGCGCCGATTCCGCCCGGCTGAACCTCCGCCCACGTCACTTGGCTCCGAAAGTAGGCAGGCAGTGACGAAATGGCTCGACCCGGTCGAAGAGCGCGCGTGGCGCGCGATGGTCACCGTGACCACCCGGCTGCCCGGTGCGCTCGACACCCGGCTGCAGCGGGAATTCGGGATCACCCATTTCGAGTACTGGGTGCTCACCCTGCTCTCCGAGGAGGCGGGGCACCGATTGCAGATGAGCGAGCTGGCGCACAAGGCAAATGCGTCGTTATCCCGGCTCTCGCACGTGGTCTCCAAACTGGAGCGGCTCGGCCTGGTCCAGCGCTCCGCGACCTCGGGGAAGCGCGGCGTACGGGCGGTGCTGACCGACGCGGGCTACGTCAAAGTGGTCGCGGTGGCGCCGGGGTACCTGGCGGCAGTGCGCAGGCTGGTCTTCGACGCGCTGGACCCGGAGGCCACGCGCGAACTCGCCCGGGTGGTGGAGACGCTCTCCCGGCACCTCACCGAGGTGCTGGACCGGGAGAACCAGGACTGACTCAGCCCTCGGCGAGCAGCTGGTCGCCGTCGAAGCAGGTGTGCGTGCCGGTGTGGCAGGCGGCGCCCTCCTGGTCGACCACCAGCAGCACGGTGTCGCCATCGCAGTCCAGCCGCACCTCGTGCACGTACTGGGTGTGCCCCGAGGTCTCGCCCTTCACCCAGTACTGCTGCCTGGAGCGCGAGTAGTAGGTGGCCTTGCGCGTCGCCAGCGTGCGGGCCAGCGCCTCGTCGTCCATCCAGGCGACCATGAGCACGTCCCCGGTGGCCTTCTCCTGGGCCACCGCGGACACCAGCCCCGCCTCGTTGCGCTTGAGGCGGGCGGCGATGCTCGGGTCCAGGCTCATGCTGTCTTTATACGGGACATCAGCGCACCACGATCTTCTGGTCGCGCATGGAATCCTTGACGTCCCCGATGGTCAGGTCGCCGAAGTGGAAGACGCTGGCGGCGAGCACCGCGTCCGCCCCCGCGTGCACCGCGGGGGCGAAGTGCTCGACCGCGCCCGCGCCGCCGCTGGCGATCACCGGCACCGCCACCGCGGCCCGCACCGCGCGGATCATCGGCAGGTCGAAACCTGCCTTGGTGCCGTCCGCGTCCATGGAGTTGAGCAGGATCTCGCCGACGCCCAGCTCGGCGCCGCGCTCGGCCCACTCGACCGCGTCGATCCCGGTGCCGCGCTTGCCGCCGTGCGTGGTGACCTCCCAGCCGGAGGGGGTCTCCGGCTGCCCCGCGGGCACCGTGCGGGCGTCCACCGAGAGCACGATGCACTGCGAGCCGAACCGCTCGGACATCTCGCGCAGCACCTCGGGGCGCGCGATGGCGGCGGTGTTCACCGAGACCTTGTCCGCGCCCGCGCGCAGCAGCCGGTCCACGTCGTCGACGGTGCGCACGCCGCCGCCGACGGTGAGCGGGATGAAGATCTGCTCGGCGGTCCTGGTGACCACGTCGATCATGGTGCCGCGGTCACCGGTGGAGGCGGTGACGTCGAGGAAGGTGAGCTCGTCGGCGCCCTGCGCGTCGTAGGTCGCGGCCAGCGCGACCGGGTCGCCCGCGTCCCGCAGGTTCTGGAAGTTCACGCCCTTGACCACCCGCCCCGCGTCCACGTCCAGGCACGGGATCACCCGCACGGCCAGCGTCATCTCGGCACCTTCCTCACGCGTCCTCGGCGACCGTGCAGATCATCGCCAGCAGCTCGGCGTGCACGCCGGGCGCGGCGGCGAGCACCGAGCCGGAGGAGATGCTCCACGGCTCGCCCGCGATATCGGTGACCACCCCGCCCGCAGCCCTGACCAGCGCGACGCCCGCCGCGTTGTCCCACGGGTGGTGGCCGAAGACGATGGCGCCGCCGAGCACCCCGTGCGCGGTGAACGCCAGGTCGATCCCGGTGGAGCCGTGCATCCTGACCCGGGAGGAGAGCCTGCTCAGCGGGCCGAGCAGGTCGAACCGGAACTGCCCGGGGATGCGGCCCGTCGAGTCCACGTTGAAGGCGCCGAAGCCGATCATGGACTCGCCGAGCGCGGCCTGCTCCAGCGGCGGCAGCGCGGCGCCGTCCACCAGCAGCGGGCCGCCGGCGGCCGCGGCGTAGCGGCGGTTCAGCAGCGGCAGCCAGGTGAGGCCGAGCACCGGTTCGCCGTCCCGGACCAGGGCCAGCAGCATGCCGGAGAGCGGGTGCCCGGCGGAGTAGTTGAAGGTGCCGTCGATGGGGTCGAGCACCCAGGCGGCGCCGGAGGTGAGCTGCGGGCCGCCGAACTCCTCGCCGTGCACCTCGATGCCGGTGCGCTCGCGCAGCGCGGCGCTCACCGTGCGCTCGAGTTCCAGGTCGAGTTCGGTGGCGAAGTCGTTGCGGCCCTTGGTGACCGCGCTCGGCGCGCCGATCCCCTCGACGAACCGCGGCGCGGCCTCGTCCAGGATCCGGCCCGCGATGTCGAGCAGCGCCGTCAGCTCGCCGTCGGCCACCGTTGCCTGGTCACGCGCGGTCATCGGAGGCGATCCGGGCGCGGTGCGGACAGTCCGCGCGGCTCGGCGGCGGACGCCTCGAGGTTGCGGGGCACGCTCAGCGCACCGCCGCCAGCGCCTCGGGCAGCGTGAACCGGCCCGCGTACAGCGCCTTGCCGACGATCGCGCCCTCCACGCCCTCGCCGACCAGCTCGGCGATGGCCACCAGGTCGTCCAGGGTGGAGACGCCGCCGGAGGCGATCACCGGGGCGTCGGTGGCGCCCGCGACATCGCGGAGCAGGTCCAGGTTGGGGCCGGTCAGGGTGCCGTCCTTGGTGACGTCGGTGACGACGTAGCGGGTGCAGCCGTCGCGCTCCAGCCGCTCCAGCACCTCCCACAGGTCGCCGCCGTCGCTGACCCAGCCGCGGCCGCGCAGCCGGTGCTCGCCGTCGACGATCCGCACGTCCAGTCCGACCGCGATCCGCTCGCCGTACTCGGCGATGGCCTTGGCGCACCACACCGGGTCCTCCAGCGCGGCGGTGCCCAGGTTCACCCGGGCGCACCCGGTGGCGAGCGCGGCGCGCAGCGACTCGTCGTCCCGGATCCCGCCGGAGAGCTCCACCTGCACGTCCAGCTCGCCGACGACCTCGGCCAGCAGCTCCCGGTTCGACCCGCGCCCGAAGGCGGCGTCCAGGTCGACCAGGTGCACCCACTCGGCGCCCGCCTGCTGCCACGCCAGCGCCGCCTCCCGGGGCGAGCCGTAGCTGGTTTCGCTGCCTGCCTCCCCCTGTACGAGGCGCACGGCCTCACCATTGGCGACATCGACGGCGGGCAGAAGTACGAGACTCACTCGTGGCAGCTTAGTCGGGCGCGCGGAGCGGCCCGGCCTGGGGGTTTGCCACCGGTGCTCCGGTCGCCGCGGTCAGGCGGCGGGAAGCGGCTCCGGCCGCGCGCGGCGGGCGCCCGCGAGCACCAGCGCGCGGTGGCAGGCGAGCAGGGCGGTGACGGCGAGCGCGGCGGTGAGGAGCGCGGCGCCGATGCGGGCGTAGTGGCCGAGCAGGAATTCGTCGGCGGCGCGCTGGATCTCGGCGGTGCTGTACCGCGCCCGGTCGTCGTAGAGCATGGTCGCGCGGGGCCACTGGTAGAGCATGGAGAGCACTGCCTGGCCGAGGAGCAGCGGGATCAGCGAGAGCAGGACCCAGCGGCGGGCGACGCGGTAGGCGACCGCGGCCGCGAGGGCGAGCAGGGCGGTGAACATCAGGACGGCGCCGAGCGGGCGCATGACGTCGCCGATGGCGACCGCGCTCATGAACTCCTCGGAGAGCGCGAGCGAGGCGGGGACGTCGCGGAAGATATTGGGGTACAGCAGCGTGGTCTCGACCAGGGTGGCCGCGAACGCGAGGCTCGCGACCGCCGCGTAGCCGCCGACGGCGACGCTGGGCAGCACGGGTGATGGGCGCATATGCCGACGGTAGGCAGCGCCGGACCCCGGCGGATCCGGGTGCCACCCCGATATCGACCCGGAGAAATCTAGAGCGCGCGAACCCAGTTGCGCAGCAGCGCGGCTCCGGCGTCGCCGGACTTCTCCGGGTGGAACTGGGTGGCCGAGAGCGGCCCGTTCTCGACGGCGGCGAGGAAGCGGCCGCCGTGGTCGGACCAGGTGAGCCGGGCCGGGGCGATGTGCTCGGCGTCCGGCAGGTCCCAGCTGCGGGCGGCGTAGGAGTGCACGAAGTAGAACCGGGTCTCGGGGTCGAGGCCGTCGAAGAGCACGCTGCCCGCCGGGGCGTCCACGGTGTTCCACCCCATGTGCGGCAGGACCGGCGCCTCGAGCCGGTCGACGGTGCCGGGCCACTCCCCGCAGCCGTCGGCCTCGACGCCGAACTCCACCCCGCGCTCGAACAGGATCTGCATGCCGACGCAGATCCCGAGCACCGGCCGCCCACCGGCCAGCCGCTGCCCGATCAGCCGCTCCCCGCGCACCTCGCGCAGCCCGGTCATGCAGGCGGCGAAGGCGCCGACACCGGGGACGACGAGGCCGTCGGCGCCGAGCACGGTATCCGGGTCGGCGGTCACGGTCACCTCGGCGCCCGCGCGTACCAGGGCGCGCTCGGCGGAGTGCAGGTTGCCGGAGCCGTAGTCCAGCAGCGCCACGGATTTCACAGCACCCCCTTGGTGGACGGGACCCCGCTGATCCGCGGGTCCGGCTCGACGGCGGCGCGCAGCGCGCGGGCCACCGCCTTGAACTCCGCCTCGGTGACGTGGTGCTGGTCGCGGCCGTAGATGACCCGGACGTGCAGCGCGATCCGTGCGTGCGAGGCGATCGATTCGAAGACGTGCCGGTTCAGCACGGTCGAGTACGGCGCGCCCGGCCCGGAGCCGGGGATCACGGCGTGCAGCAGGTGCTCCGGCTCGCCGGTGTGCACGCAGTAGGCGCGGCCGGAGACGTCGACGGCGGCGTGCGCCAGCGTCTCGTCCATGGGGATCCAGGCATCGCCGAAGCGGCGGATGCCCGCCTTGTCGCCGAGCGCCTGCCCGAGCGCCTGGCCGAGCACGATGGCGGTGTCCTCGACGGTGTGGTGCGCCTCGATCTCGATGTCGCCCTGCGCGCGCACGGTCAGGTCGAAGCCCGCGTGCGCGCCGAGCGCGGTCAGCATGTGGTCGTAGAAGGGAACGCCGGTGCTGATCTCGGTGCGGCCGGTGCCGTCCAGGTCCAGCTCGACCAGGATGCTCGACTCCCTGGTGCTGCGCTCCACCCGCGCGGTTCTGCTCATCGGGCTACCTCCGGTGTCATCGCGGGGCGAGTTCGCCGGTCAGTTCGGCGCTGACCCGCAGGAATTCGTCGTTCTCGGCGGCGAGGCCGATGGTGGCGCGCAGGTGGCCGGGGATGCCGACGTCCCGGATCAGCACGCCGCGGTCCAGGTACCGCCGCCAGGTGGCCGGTGCGTCGGCGAACCGGCCGAAGAGCAGGAAGTTGGCGTCGCTGGGCACCACGTCGAAGCCGAGCGCGGTGAGCTCGGCCGCCACCCGGTCGCGCTGGGCGGCGAGCTCGGCGACGCTGCCGAGCGTCTCGGCGGCGTGCCGCAGCGCCGCGCGGGCGGCGGCCTGGGTGACCACCGACAGGTGGTACGGCAGCCGGACCAGCAGCAGCGCGTCGACGACGGCGGGTGCGGCGACCAGGTAGCCGAGCCTGCCGCCCGCGAAGGCGAAGGCCTTGCTCATGGTCCGGCTGACCACCAGCTTGGCCGGGTAGCGGTCGATCAGCCCGATGGCGCTCGGCTGCGCGGAGAACTCGGCGTAGGCCTCGTCCACCACGACGATGCCGGGCGCCGCGTCCAGGATGCGCTCCAGCTCGGGGCCGGGGATGCTGTGCCCGGTCGGGTTGTTCGGGCTGGTCACGAAGACCACGTCGGGGCGGCGCTCGGCGATGGCGGCGAGCGCGTGCTCCACGTCGAGCGAGAAGTCGCCCGCCCGCTTGGCCTCGATCCACGCGGTGTCGATGCCCTCGGAGATGATCGGGTGCATCGAGTAGGAGGGCACGAAGCCGAGCGCGCTGCGGCCTGGCCCGCCGAACGCCTGCAGCAGCTGCTGGAGGATCTCGTTCGACCCGTTGGCGGCCCAGACATTGGCGGTGTCGACCGCGGTGCCGGTCTGCTTCGTCAGGTAGGCGGCGAGGTCGGCGCGGAGCGCGACCGCGTCCCGGTCCGGGTAGCGGTGCAGCTCGGCGGCGGCGGCGCGGACCGCCTCGGCGACGTCGTCGACCAGCGCGCGGGTCGGCGGGTGCGGGTTCTCGTTGGTGTTGAGCTGCACCGGCACGCTGAGCTGCGGGGCGCCGTAGGGCTGCTTGCCGCGCAGGTTCTCGCGCAGCGGCAGTGCGTCCAGCCCGATGCCCGCGCCGGGGACCGCGGCGGCGCGAGGGCGCTGATCGTCCGGGGTGACGGTCACGAGAGCGCCTCGAACCGCGCCCGCACGGCCTGGCCGTGCGCGGGCAGCTGCTCGGCGTCGGCGAGCGCGACCACGTGCCCGGCGACGTCCTTCAGCGCGGCCTCGGTGTACTCGACCACGTGGATGCCGCGCAGGAAGGTCTGCACGCTGAGCCCGGAGGAGTGCCGCGCGCAGCCTGCGGTGGGCAGCACGTGGTTCGAGCCCGCGCAGTAGTCGCCCAGGCTGACCGGGGCGTACGCGCCGACGAAGATCGCGCCCGCGCTGCGCACCCGCGCGGCGACGGCGGGGGCTTCGGCGGTCTGGATCTCCAGGTGCTCGGCGGCGTAGGCGTTGACCACGCGCAGCCCCTGGGCGATGTCGTCGACCAGCACGGTGCCGGACTGGGTGCCGGTGAGCGCGGTGCGCACCCGCTCGGCGTGCTCCACCACCGGCAGCTGCGCGGTGAGCGCGGCGTCGACGGCGTCGGCCAGCGCGGGGCTGTCGGTGACCAGGACGCTGGCGGCGAGCACGTCGTGCTCGGCCTGGCTGATCAGGTCGGCGGCCACGTGCACCGGGTCGGCGGTGGCGTCGGCGAGGACGGCGATCTCGGTGGGCCCGGCCTCGGCGTCGATCCCGACCAGCCCGCGGCAGAGCCGCTTGGCCGCGGTGACGTAGATATTGCCGGGCCCGGTGATCAGGTCGACCGGCGCGAGCGGCTGCCCGTCGGTGTCGGTGCCGCCGTAGGCGAGCAGCGCGACGGCCTGCGCGCCGCCGACCGCCCACACCTCCTCGACGCCGAGCAGCGCGGCCGCGGCCAGCACCGTGGGGTGCGGGGCACCGCCGAACTGCGCCTGCGGCGGCGAGGCCACCACCAGGGACGCCACCCCGGCGGCCTGCGCGGGCACCACGTTCATCACGACGCTGGACGGGTAGACGGCGTTGCCGCCCGGCACGTACAGCCCGACCCGCTCGACCGGCACCCAGCGCTCGGTGACGGTGCCGCCGGGCACCACCTCGGTGACGGTGTCGGTGCGGCGCTGGTCGGCGTGCACCTTCCTGGTCCGCTCGATCGCGACCTCGAGGGCCGTCCTGACCCGCGGGTCCAGCTCGGCGAGCGCCTCGGCGAGCGCGGCGGCGGGCACCCGCACCGCGGCCGGGGCGACGCCGTCGAACTTCTCCCCGTACTCCAGCGCGGCGGCGGCGCCGCGGTCCCGGACCGCCTCCACCACCGGCCGCACGTGCGGCAGCACCGAGTCCACGTCGACTCCCCCGCGCGGCAGCGCGGTGCGCAGCTCGGCGACGGTGGGAGTGCGACCGCGCAGATCCACGCGGGCGAGCTCGATGGGTGTGGTCATCTCGGTCTGCGGTCCTGTCTCGAGGGGGCCTGGCGCAGCGCGCGTCCGGCTACCAGCCTATCCGTCCCGCGCACGCGCTTTTCCGGGGCCGCCGCGCCGCGTGGCGGCGGTCACCCGGCACCGCCGTCGGGCTAGCGGGTGTCGCTGTCGATCAGCAGCCTGCCGCTGCCGGACCCGATCACCCGCAGCGTGACCGCCTTGGTCTGGCCGCTGATGGTGAGGCTGGCGACCCGCATGGTGATCGAGCCGTCGTCGTTGTTGCTCCGGGACGGGGCGTCGATGCTGGAGAAGGTGTCGATGGTCCGCGAGCGCCAGTACTGCCGGAACTCGGACTCCGAGCCGTACACCTCCTGCGCCGCCGGGGTGAGCAGCGACCAGTTGCCCGCGGGGCTGCTGTAGAAGTCGACGACCAGCTGGGCGGCCGAGCCGAGGTCGACGGTGGCCGCGCTCGGCGTCTGCCCGATGGCGGCCAGCGCCGCCGAGCTGGTGGCCGGACCCGCGCTGACGCTCACCGAGGTGGTGCTCGCCGCCGCCTGGTTTCCGGTCGAGTCGTCGCCACCCATGGTGGTGAAGAGCACCGCGGCCACGGCGGCGATCGCACCGAGCCCGGCGCCGATCACCACGGCGGTGCGCTTGCCCGAGCCGGAGCCCGCGTCCGGCGCGGGCTGCGGGTGTGCGGCCGTGCGCGGGTGGGTCGCGGTCTTCGGGTGGTTGGCGCCGCGCGGGGCGGCGCCGTTGCGCGGGCCACCCGGCCCGCCGGGGCCACCCGGCCGCGGCGAGGTGGGGCGCGAATGTCGTTGCGGCGGCGGGGACGCGGTGCGCACCCCCGGCCCGCCGCGCTGCTGCTCGCGGGCGCCGTACGCCTCGCTGGCGGGCACGAACCCGGCGGGCACCGGCTCGGCGCCGGTCTCGGCGAGCGCGGCCAGCCGAGCCCGCGAGGTGCGCATGGTGGGCCGCTGCTCCGGGTCCGGATCGAGCAGCTGGAGCAGGAAATCGGTCGCGGGCCCGGCATTCCGCGGCTCGCTGACCTGGCCGTTCGCCGCCGCGTAGAGCACGGCGAGCGGGTTGGCGCTTGCCCCGTACGGCGGCTCGCCCTCGAGGGCGTGGAAAAGCGTTGCGCCGAGCGCGAAGACGTCCGCCGATGGCGTCGGGTCGGCGCCGCGGGCCACCTCGGGGGCGAGGTAGGCGGCGGTGCCGCAGATCAGCCCGGTCTCGGTGAGCGTGACGTCGCCGGTGGCGCGGGAGATGCCGAAGTCGGTGATCTTCACGGTGCCGTGGTCGTCGAGCAGGACATTGCCCGGCTTGACGTCGCGGTGCACGATGCCCGCCTGGTGCGCGGCGATCAGCGCGGCGGCGACCTGTTCGCCGATCCTGGCCACCTGGGTCAGCGGCAGCGTGCCCTGCGCGGAGATGACCGCGGCCAGGCTGCGCGACTTCAGGTACTCCATGACGAGACACGGGTCACCGTTGTGCTCGGTGATGTCGAAGACCACGATGGCATTCGGGTGCTGGAAGCGGGCGGCGTTGCGCGCCTCACGGAATGCGCGCTGGCGGACCACTTCCCGCTCGTGCTGCGGGAGGCTCGGCTTGATGTGGATCTGCTTGATCGCCACCGAGCGCTGCAACCGCTCGTCGACGGCGCGCCAGACCACGCCCGTGCCGCCGCTACCAATCCGCTCGACCAGGCGGTAATGTTCCGCGATCAACTGACCGGTATCGATGGCTTCTACTCCGAACCTTCTCGAAATCGTGACAGCGCGCGGCTCGACATCCGCACGTTCGACGCCAAGTGTAGCGGGCCTGTGATCCCGAGTCGGCGTCAGCGGGGGTTTATCTCGCACCGATCACGATACCGTGTTGCCATACGTTTTCGCTATCGAGTTGCCCTGAGCATGCGCCCCGCGCCCGCCACCGCGGGCTCCGAACTGCCCGCGTCCGCGACGAACACGGCGAATGCCAGATCGCCGTCGATGCCGAGGAACCAGCCGTGCGCCGCCGTGCCGTCGCCGTACTCGGCGGTACCGGTCTTGCCGAGTAGGCCGGGAATGTCACGCAGCGCGGTCGCGGTGCCACCGGTGACGGTCTCCCGCATCATCGATCGCACGTCGTCGGCGATCCCCGCGGGCAGCGCGGGCGGGATCCGGTCGGGGGTGCCGGGGCGGCCCTGGACGACCGCGGGGGCGGGCACCGAGCCCTGCGCGAGCGCGGCGCCGACCAGCGCCATGCCGAACGGCGACGCGGTCACCTGCCCCTGCCCGATCGACGCCTCCACCCGCTGCGCCGGGGTCTCGGCGGCGGGGACCGAGCCGGTGACGGTGGTGAGCCCGGGGGTGACGTAGTCGATGCCGAGCCCGAGCTGGGCGGCGGCGTCGGTGAGCGCGGTGGGCGGGAGCCCGACGGCGAGCGCGGCCATGGTGGTGTTGCAGGACCGCGCGAACGCGGTGTGCAGCGGCACCCGGCCGAGGTCGAAGTCGTCGTCGTTCGGGATCCGCCTGCCCTCGATGTCCGCGCGGCCGGGGCAGGGCAGCACGGTGTCGGGGGTGGCGGCGCCCGCCTGCAGCGCGGCCGCGGCGGTGACGGTCTTGAAGGTGGAGCCGGGCGGGTAGAGCCCGGTGAGCGCGAGCGCGCCCTGCGCGTCGGCCGCCGCGTTCTGCGCCACCGCGACCACGGCGCCGGTGGAGGGCCGCAGCGCGACCACCGCGGCCGGCGTCGGGATCGGGGCGAGCGCGGCCTCGGCGGCCCGGTGCAGCTCCGGCTCCAGCGTGCTCGCGATGTCGGCGGTGGCGCGCGGGTCGCGGCCCGCGACCCGGCGGTCGCCCTGCGGGGTCTCCGCCCGGACCCACCAGCCCGCGGCCGCGTCGGCCTCCTGCTGCCAGAGCTCGGCGAGGCCTGCCAGCGGCGGCCCGGCCAGTGCCCGGTCCACGGTGAGCAGCCGGGGCTGCGGGGCGAGGGTGACGCCGCGCAGCGCGCTCAGCCGGTTCTGGATCGGCGCGATGTCGGCGTCGCGCAGCGTGATCGCGGTGACCGTCCGGCCCTGGGCGGCGGCGAGTTCGGTGTCGAGGGTCTGCGCGGTGAGGCCGGGTGCGACCGGGGCGACCAGGGCGGCGACGCCCGCGGTGTCGGCGTCCGGTGCCAGGTTCACCAGGGTGACGACCTGCTCGGTCATGAGCTCGCCGCCCGCGGCGTCGAGCACCCTGGCCGGGTCGCCGTAGGCCGGGCTGTACTCCAGCGGGCCCGCGTCCAGGCCGGGGGCGACCGTGGCGGGGCTCCACTTCACCCGCCAGCCGGCGTCGGTGTCGGTGGCGAGCCCGGAGGTGGTGTACTGCCACAGGTTCCGGCCGCCGGGGCCGAGTTTCCAGGTGACGTCGAGGGTGAAGTCGCCGCCGTCGGCGGAGCGGACGGCGACCTCGTTCTCGGTGCCGAGTGCCCGGTAGAGCCCCTCCAGCACCGGGGTCGCGGCGGCCGGGTCGGTGGTCAGCCTGGCGGCGGCGGCCACGTCGTCGCGGCGCAGCGCGTCGGCGAACTCGGCCGCGACGGTGTCCGGCTGCTCCGGGCCGGAGCAGCCTGCGAGCCCGAGCCCGAGGACGGCGAGCGCGACCAGCGGTCGGCGGAGAGGAGAGCGCACGCGGGGAGAGTAACGCCGGAGGGGCCGGGTATGCGGGAGGAAGGCGCTCAGTCCAGGACCGTCGCGACCAGCGCCGCCGCGTCGGCGGCGGGCGGTTCGATCGCGAAGACCTCGGCCAGCACCTTCGGCAGTTCCTCCGGCTCCAGTTCGCGGGATTCCGCGCGGCCGTCCGGGTACTCGGTGGTCCAGGTGCGGGCGTCCAGGATGTGGTGCACGTCCGGGTGGAATCGCTGGGCGAAGATCCGGTGCGTGAAGGGCGAGCGCGGAGAGGTCGCGACGTAGTGGTTGGCGACCTCGTAGTCGATCGGGTACTGCGGGGTCTCGGTGAAGGTGTAGCGGTCCACCCAGCCGTCCCTGGCGAACTGGTGCAGGACCCAGAGCTCGCCCTTCTGCTCCAGGCGGAAACGCCAGTCGCCGAGGGTGAATTCGCCGCGCTCGGTCAGCGGGTAGGCGGCGAGCGGGCCCGCGCCGAAGCCGACGTCGGCGATCAGCGGGTGCGCCGACCCCGGCACCCGGACGG
The DNA here is from genome assembly GCF_042667085.1 of Nocardia sp. NPDC057353. NCBI lineage: Bacteria > Bacillati > Actinomycetota > Actinomycetes > Mycobacteriales > Nocardiaceae > Nocardia > Nocardia sp. NPDC057353. The sequence goes on along the minus strand of NZ_JBHVAK010000025.1, from coordinate 73,538 downwards.
CGAGCAGTGCGTGCGTGGCGGGTCTGGTCGGGATGTGCACCGGGTGCGCCGTGCCCATCGTGACGCGGGCGCTCAGCGCGGTGAAGTCGAAGCCGAAGCGCTCCAGTGCCGCGGCGAACAGCACGGCGTTCTCGTAGCACCAGCCGCCGCGCGGGCTGCGGATGAGCTTGCGCTGCAGGGAGTCCAGGTCCAGGGGGACCGGGCGGCCGAGCAGGGCCTCCAGGTTCTCGAACGGAATGGCGGTGGTGTGGGCGCGGACCAGGGCGTGCAGCGCGGCCGCCGTCGGCGCTCGCTCGCCCGCGTAGCCGATGCGGGTCAGGTAGGCGTCCAGGTCGAGCGCCCCGCCCTGCCACGGGGTCTGCTGCGCCGTCATCGGGCCTCCTCGCCTCGGGTGCGGCGGCCGAACGCGCGCCTCGTTCCCGACAACCGCGCGGGCTGCCCTCCTGTTCCCGACCAGGCTGCGCGCGTCGCGTCCGCGCAGCCGACCCGGGCTGTCACCGCCCCTCGCTACGCTGCGCGCATGCACGCGATCGACACGGCCCAGCGGCGGGCGCGGCTCGCCGTGCGGCACCGGCTCGCCCCCGCCGCCCGCACCGCCGACGTGGTGGAGGTGGTGCGCTCGGTGGTCGCGCTGCACGCCACCGACCCGGCCACGGTCTTCCTCTCCGCCGCCGCCCGCGGCCCCGAGCTCACCCCCGCGCACCTGGAGCAGGCGCTCTACGACCGGCGCGAGCTGGTCCGGCTGCTCGGCATGCGGCGCACCATGTTCGTCGTCCCCACCGACCTGGTCCCGGTGCTGCAGTCCGCCTGCGCCGACGCGCTCGCGGTGACCCAGCACCGCACCTACACCCGCCACCTCGCCAAGGCCGGGGAGGGCGGCGACGACCCCGCGGCCTGGCTGGACGAGGTCGCCGACGAGACCCACCGCGCCCTGCTGGAAGCGGGCTCGGCGACCGGCGCCCAGCTCGGCAAGCTGGTGCCGCGGCTGGCCACCAAGATCGACCCGACGCCGGAGAAGGCGTACTCCAAACCGGGCTCGATCACCACCTGGGTGCTGGTGCTGCTCGGCGCGCAGGGCCGGATCGTGCGCGGCCGCCCCGGCGGCACCTGGGCGGGCAGCCAGTACCGCTGGGAGCCCATCGAATCCTGGCTCCCGGCAGGCGTTCCCACCATTCCGCTCGTGGCGGCGCGCGCGACCCTGCTGCGCGAGTGGTTGCGCGCCTTCGGCCCCGCCCCCTTCTCCGACCTGGTCTGGTGGACCGGCTGGTCGCAACGGGACGTCACGAAGGCGCTGGCCGAGGTCGACACCGTCGAGGTCGACCTGGACGGCACCCCCGGCCTGATCCTCGCCGACGACCTCGACCCGGTCCCCCAGCCCGAGCCGTGGGCCGCCTTGCTCCCGCACCTCGACCCGACCCCGATGGGCTGGAAATCCCGCGACTGGTACCTGGGCCCGCACGCCCCCGCGCTCTTCGACCGCTTCGGCAATATCGGCCCCACCGTCTGGTGGGACGGCCGGATCGTCGGCGGCTGGGCCCAGCGCCGCGACGGCGAGCTCGCCTGGCGGCTGCTGGAGGACGTCGGCGCCGAGGCCGAGGCCGCGATCACCGCCGAGGCGGAGCGGATGCGCGCCTTCTACGGCGCGGTGCGGGCGATCCCGCGGTTCCGCACCCCGCTGGAGCAGGAGCTCTCGGGCTAGACGTCCAGCCCCAGGTCGAGCACGGTCACCGAGTGGGTGAGCGCGCCGACCGCGAGGTAGTCGACGCCGGTGCGGGCGTAGTCGGCGGCGACGTCGAGGGTGAGGCCGCCGGAGGACTCCAGCTCGGTGTCCGGGGCGGCGGCATTGCGGCGCTGCACCGCGGCCTGGGTCTGCCAGAGCGGGAAGTTGTCGAGCAGGACCAGCTCCGGGTTCTCGGCGAGCACCGCGTCCAGCTGCTCCAGGCTGTCCACCTCGACCTCGCAGGGCAGGCCGGGGGCGGCTGCCCGGACCGCGCGCAGCGCCGCGACCACCGAGCCCGCCGCGGCCACGTGGTTGTCCTTGATCAGCGCGGCGTCGCCGAGCCCCATCCGGTGGTTGGCGCCGCCGCCGACCCGGACCGCGTACTTCTGCAGCGCGCGCAGCCCGGGCAGGGTCTTGCGGCTGTCCCGGATCCGGCAGCCGGTGCCGTCCACGGCGTCGACCCAGGCGGCAGTGGCGGTGGCGATGCCGGAGAGGTGGCAGAGCAGGTTGAGCAGGGTGCGCTCGGCGGTGAGCAGGCCGCGGGTGGGGGCGGTGAGCTCCAGCGCGACGTCCCCCGGAGCGACACGGGCGCCGTCGGCGAGCCGCGCGGTCACCGCGTAGCCGCCCGCGCCGAGCACCTCGTCCAGGACGAGGAGCCCGACGTCGAGCCCGGCGATCGTGCCCGGCTGTCGGGAGACGACACGGGCCCGCACGGTGGCGTCGGCGGGGACGGTGGCGGTGGTGGTGACGTCCGGGCCGTAGCGCAGGTCCTCGTGCAGTGCGGTGCGGACGAGGGTCAGCAGCTCCTCGCGGTCGAGGGCGGGGTCGAGGGTCATCGGGTCTCCTCGGGGTCGGGTGAGTCGGGTCGGAAACGCTGCCTCCGGCGGGATCACGAGGCAGTCGGGCCGATCGGGACGCCGTCGGGCGGCCGGATCAGGAAGCCGTCGGAACGGCTGGGTCGGCGGCGCCCGCCGGGACCGGCGTGCCGTCCGGGCCGAGCACGAAGCGGGTGCTCCGCGCTCGGGCCGCGTCGGTGCCGGGATGGTCGGAGCGGGTATGGCAGCCGCGGCTCTCGGTGCGCAGCGCGGCCGCGGCGAGCAGGGCCCGCGCGGTGAGCGTCAGCGCGGCGTCCTCCACCGCGGTGATCCGCCTGGCCGCGACGGCATCCGCGAACGCGGCGTCGGGACCGGCGGCGGCGTCCGCGGGCGCGGGACGGTCTCCCCGGTGCCCCGAGGCATCGGTCGCGGCGAATCGGCCGATACCGGAGCCTTCCGGCGCGTGCCGTTCGTCCGTGGACACCGGACGGCTCACCTCGGCCAGCCGCCGCAGCGCCCGGTCGAGACCGTCCGCGTCGCGGACCACGGACGCGTGCGCGGTGGCGAGCCGCTGCACCGCGGCGCGCGGCGCGACCTCGGCGGCGACCCGCCGGACCTCGGTCACCTCCCCCGCGGCACCGCGCCGCTCGACCGCGGCCGCACCGGCCCGCTCCCCGACGACGAGCCCCTCGAGCAGGCTGTTCGAGGCCAGCCGATTCGCACCGTGCAACCCGGTGCGCGCCACCTCACCGGCCGCGTACAGCCCCGGTACCCCGGTGCGCCCCGCGGTGTCGGTGACCACCCCGCCGCACTGGTAGTGCGCGGCGGGCGCGACCGGGATCGGGTCGGTGCGCGGGTCGATCCCGGCGGCCAGGCAGGAGGCGGTGATGGTCGGGAACCGGGCGGCGAACCCGGCGATGCCGGTGGCGTCGAGCAGGACGTGGTCGGCCCCGGTCTCCCGCATGCGCCCGGCGATGGCCAGCGCGACCACGTCCCGCGGCGCCAGGTCCCCGCGCGGGTGCACCCCCGCGGTCACCGACCGGCCCGCGAGATCGACCAGCACCCCGCCCTCCCCGCGCACGGCCTCGCTGATCAGCGGCCTGCGCCCGAGCCCGCCGGGCGTGTAGAGCACGGTCGGGTGGAACTGCACGAACTCCAGGTCGGCCACGGCCGCCCCGGCCCGCAGCGCCAGCGCCACCCCGTCGGCGGTGGCCCCGTCCGGGTTGGTGCTCAACGCGTACAGCTGCCCGAGCCCACCGGTGGCGAGCAGCACCGCGGGCGCGTGCACGACCCCGGTCCCGCGCTCGGAGACCACGAGCACGCCGCGCACGCCGTCCGGCCCGCGCAGGATCTCCCCGGCGGCGGCGCCGAAGAGGACCGGCAGCCCGGCGGCGTTCAACGCCCGCTGCACCTCGGCGCCGGTGGCGTCCCCACCGGCGTGGATGATCCGGCGGATGCTGTGCCCGCCCTCCCTGGTCCGCGCCACCCGCCCGTCCCGACCCAGGTCGAAGACGGCGCCCAGGTCGGTGAGCGCGGCGACGGCGGCCTGCCCGCCCGCCACGATGGAGCGCACCGCGGCGGCGTCGCAGAGCCCGGCGCCCGCGGCGACGGTGTCCCGCACGTGTGCGTCGACCGAATCGCCCTCCGGCGCGACCACCGCGATCCCGCCCTGCGCGTACTGGGTGGCGGTGTCGGCCGGACCCCCCTTGCTCAGCGTGAGCACCCGCAGCCCGCGCAGCGAGGCGGTGCGCGCCGCGGTGAGCCCGGCGACACCGCCGCCGATCACCACCAGATCGGCGGCGGCCTCCCAGTCGACGGTGACCGGCACCGTGCGCGGGACGAACCCGGTCACTCCCCGCCGCCGGGGTTGCCGATCGCGATCATGCGCTGCACCGAGCCGCGGCCGAGCGCGGCCACCTCGGCGTCGACGTGCACCTCGTCGGCGCCCTCGACCAGGCAGCGCAGCAGCGCGGCCGGGGTGATCATTTTCATGTAGCGGCAAGAGGCGCGGTCGTTGACGGCCTGGAAGTCGATGCCGGGCGCGGCCTTGCGCAGCTGGTGCAGCATGCCGACCTCGGTCGCCACCAGCACCTGCGACGACTTCGCCGCCTTGGCCTGGTCGATCATCCCGCCGGTGGAGAGGATGTGCACCCGGTCGGCCGGGAACGATCCCTCGCCCGCGAGGTACAGCGCCGACGTCGCGCAGCCGCACTCCGGGTGCACGAAGAGCTCGGCGTCCGGGTGCGTGCGCGCCTGCTCGGCCAGCTCGTCGCCGTTGATGCCCGCGTGCACGTGGCACTCGCCCGCCCAGATGTGCATGTTGGCCCGGCCGGTGACCCGCTTGACGTGCGCGCCGAGGAACTGGTCCGGCAGGAAGAGCACCTCGCGGTCGGGGTCGATGGAGGCGACCACGTCGACCGCGTTGGAGGAGGTGCAGCAGATGTCGGTGAGCGCCTTCACCTCGGCGGTGGTGTTCACGTAGGAGACCACGACGGCGTCCGGGAACTCGGCGCGCCAGGCGCGCAGCTCCTCGCCCTTGATCGAGTCGGCCAGCGAGCAGCCCGCGCGCTGGTCCGGGATCAGCACGGTCTTCTCCGGGCTGAGGATCTTGGCCGTCTCGGCCATGAAGTGCACGCCGCAGAAGACGATGGTCTCCTCCGGCACCTCGGCCGCCATCCGGGAGAGCGCGAGCGAATCGCCCACGTGGTCGGCGATGTCCTGGATCTCCGGCAGCTGGTAGTTGTGCGCCAGGATGGTGGCGTTGCGCGCCTTCGCCAGCCGGCGCACCTCGGCGGCCCACTCCGGCCCCGCCTGCACGCCCTCGTACCCCTCGGGCCCGTCCACGACCTGTTCCATCAGTGCTGGCATCGCCATGACGGCTCCTTCCTCGTGCGCCGGCCCTCGTCGCCGGATTCGCACCGAACCAGGTTTTCGACTTACAATCGAAAACGTGACCCATAGTAGCACCATCCACGAAACGCTCACCGCGGTGTTCCAGGTTCGCGACGTTTCCGCAGGTAAGCGCCCTGAGCTCGCCGTTCTACTGTGGGAGCGCGCGCTGGACCCGCAGGCGGGCACCTGGTCGCTGCCGGGCGGGAAACTGCGCGCCGACGAGGACCTGGACGCCTCGGCCGCCAGGCAGCTGGCCGAGAAGGTGGACGTGCGCGAGCTCAGCCACCTGGAACAGCTCTCGGTCTTCAGCGCGCCGGACCGGGTGCCGGGCCCGCGCCGGATCGCCTCCGCCTACCTGGGCCTGGTCCCGATGACCGCCGACCCGCGGCTCCCGGACGACACCGCGTGGCACCCGCTCTCCGCGCTCCCGGTCACCTCGTTCGACCACGGCACCGTGCTGCGGCACGCGCGCAACCGGCTGGCCGCCAAGCTCTCCTACACCAATATCGCCTTCGGCCTGGCTCCCGAACGCTTCGCCATGTCCACCCTGCGCGAGATCTACTGCGCCGCACTCGGCTACGACGTGGACACCACGAACCTGCAGCGGGTGCTGAGCCGCCGCACGGTGATCACCCCGACCGGCGCCACCGCCGCCCCCGGCCGCAGCGGCGGGCGCCCGGCGGCGCTCTACCGCTTCACCGACTCCGAGCTGCGGGTCACCGACGAGTTCGCGGCGCTCAGGCCACGGAGCTGACCGGTCGCGAGCCCGCGCCCTGGTCGAAGAGCCAGCGCTCCACGGTGTCGGCCGCGACCGGGCAGCCCAGCTCGGCGCTGAGCGTGGCGGTCCAGTCGTCGAGCAGCCCCGCGTAGCGGCCGTAGGTGCGGGCGGGCCAGGCGCCGCCGGTGCGCAGCGAGCGCCACCCGGCGCGGTGCAGGCTGCGCGCCACCCGGCTGTCCAGGATGCGGCTGCGGTGCACCGGGTTCCCGCCGCCGGCGAAGTAGAGGAATTTGGTGAAGAAGGAGGGGCCGAGGGTGGGGACGAGGCTGCGGTCGCCCGGGTAGAGCAGGGCGTACGCCCGCTCCGGGTCGGCGGCGGCGGCCTGCGCGGCGGCGGTGAGCGCGGCGGCGTAGCGCTCCGGGTCGGCGGCGGCCGCGCGCATGCGCCTGTGCACCAGCCTGCGCCGCGAGCCGGTGCCCCAGGCCATGGAGAGCCAGAGCAGCGGCCAGACCCCCTGGTCCGCGGCGGCGAAGACGTGCGCGCGGGTGACGTCGACCTGGCCGGTGTCGGTGCCGTCCACCCACAGGCAGCCGCCGGGCGCGCCCAGCTTCACCAGGGAGGTGTTCCACCAGTCCAGGTCCACCCGCACCCGCTGGCCGTCGACCACCCGCGCGCGGTCGGCGTAGTCGCCCGCCAGCGCGCGGCGAAGGTCGGCGGGCACCGGTAGTCGGTCGAGCTCGGTCTGCGTCATCCCCCCAGGATCGAACAGCGGGAGCGGGTTTCGCACCGGACATCCGGGGCGGACACGCGGATGTCCGGCCGGTCAGTGCTCCGACGGGCCGGGGCGGGACCAGCGGGGATCCGGCGCCGTGTCCTGCGGGTACGGCGTGTACACGGCGGGCTCCGGTTCCGGCTCCGCGGCCCGCACCGGCCTGCTCTCGCCGAACGGCCCGGTGAAGCCGGTGCCGAGATCCTCGGCGGTGCTCAGCGCGGCGAGGAAGAGGAACACCAGCCCGGCCAGCAGCGGCTGGATCAGCAGCGCCTGCCACGCCTCGACCTCGGCGGGCAGCGTGACGATCTGCCCGACCAGCGGGTCGTCCGGGCGCGGGTTCCGCATTTCGGCCACCAGTTCGCCGATGTCGGCCATGGCGTAGGCGCCCGCGAACGAGCCGAGCAGCAGCGCGACCAGCAGCAGCGGGCCGCGCACCGAGCGGGCCCGCCAGGCCGCGGCGGCCGAGACCAGCCCGAGCCCGGCGCCGAGACAGACGAAGATCGCCAGCGCGTCGAAGCGGTGCATGCTCTCGCCGGTGAGCGGCGCGCCGCGGCCGTCGGCGACCACGATCAGCCGCTCGGCGGGGGCGAGGAACCCCCACGCGACGCCGAGCAGCGCGCCGACCACGAGCACCCCGACCCCGACGGCGAGCGCCGCCCGCAGCTCGCGGCGCATCCGGCCGGCCACTAGCGGCGTTCCAGCGCGGCGGATTCCAGCATGCCGTGCCGGGAGCATCGGGCCCACCAGCCGTCCGGGCTCACCTGCACCACCATCCGGCGGCCGCACCGCGCGCAGTACCGCGGCGGCTCCAGCCCGAGCGCGGCGGCCGTCGGCAGCGCGTCCTCGGCGCCGGTGACCACCGGTGCGCCGGTGAACGGGTTGTAGCGCTCCTCCATGGCCATGACAGTACCCAGTGGTCTTTCGCGCATCGCAGCGGTCAGAGCGTTTCGTTCAGCGCCTTGATCGGCATCTTCAGCTCGCCGAGCAGATCCAGATCGCGCTCGGCCGGGCGCCCGAGGGTGGTCAGGTAGTTGCCGACGATCACCGCGTTGATGCCGCCGAGGATGCCCTGCTTCGCGCCGAGGTCGCCGAGCGTGATCTCCCGGCCGCCCGCGAACCGCAGCATGGTGCGCGGCAGCGCCAGCCGGAAGGCGGCCACCGCGCGCAGCGCGTCCGCCGCGGGCAGCACCTCGAGGTCGCCGAAGGGGGTGCCCGGCCGCGGGTTGAGGAAGTTCAGCGGGACCTCGTCGGGGTCGAGCGCGGCCAGGTCGGCGGCGAATTCGGCGCGCTGCGCCAGGGTCTCGCCCATGCCGAGGATGCCGCCGCAGCACACCTCCATGCCCGCTTCGCGCACCATGCGCAGGGTGTCGAAGCGCTCCTCCCAGCTGTGCGTGGTGACGACGTTGGGGAAGTACGAGCGCGCGGTCTCCAGGTTGTGGTTGTAGCGGTGCACGCCCATCGCGGCGAGCTGGTCCACCTGGTCCTGCGTGAGCATCCCGAGCGAGCAGGCCACCTGGATGTCGACCTCGTTGCGGATCGCCTCGACGCCCGCCGCCACCTGCGCCATGAGCCGCGCGTCCGGCCCGCGCACCGCCGCCACGATGCAGAACTCGGTGGCGCCGGTCTTGGCCGTCTGCTTGGCCGCCTCGACCAGGCTCGGGATATCCAGCCAGGCCGCGCGCACCGGCGACTGGAAGAGCCCGGACTGCGAGCAGAAGTGGCAGTCCTCCGGGCAGCCGCCGGTCTTCAGGCTGATGATCCCCTCGACCTCGACCTCGGGGCCGCACCAGCGCAGCCGCACCTCGTGCGCCAGCGCCAGCAGCTCCTCCAGCCGGTCGTCGCCGAGCTCGAGCACCGCGAGCGTCTGCTCCCGGTCCAGCCCTTCGCCGCGCTCCAGCACCTGCTCGCGAGCAGTCGCCAGAATGTCGACGGTGACGGGTGCCTGGGTCATGCGAATCCCTCCTTCGCCGAGGTAGCCCCCCGACTTGAACGCCGTTCAGGACTACTTGAACGGCGTTCAGGATAGAGTACGGTCGGAGCCGGGGCGAGACGGGAGGTCGACGGGTGCAGCTGCGCAGGGGCGATGTGGTGGACGGCGCGATCGCCATCCTCGACGAGTACGGCCTGGCCGACCTGACCATGCGCCGGTTGGCGGGCTCGCTGAACGTCCAGCCCGGCGCGCTCTACTGGCACTTCCCGAACAAGCAGGCGCTGCTCGGCGCGGTCGCCGACCGCATCCTCGCCCCCATGGAGCAGCCGGTGGCGGCCGCGGACTGGGCCGGGCAGCTGGTCGAGCTCGCACACCGGCTGCGCGACTGCCTGCTCGCCTACCGCGACGGCGCCGAGCTGGTCTCCGCCACCTACGCCTCCCGGCTCACCACCAGCCGCGGCCGGGAGCGCTTCGCCGCCGCCGCGCTGCGCGCCGGCATGCCGCGCGGCGACGCCGAACTCGCGGCGTTCGCGCTGCTCTACTACGTGCTCGGGCAGACGGTGGACGAGCAGTCGCGGATGCAGATGGACTCGGTCGGCGCGCTGGCGGAGGCGGATTCGCCGCTCGCGGAGCCGGATACCGACCCCACCGCGCGGTTCGACTTCGGGTTGCAGTTGTTCGTCGGCGGGGTCAGGCACCAGCTCGGCGACCGGGTGCGCTGACGCCCCGCGAAAGTCCGCACCGGGTGCGGACTTTCGCCGTCGATGTCTACCGGGAGGGGTCGCGCAGCACTCCCCCTGGCCCCGGGAACCAGCGGTACATGGCCGCCGCCCCCGCACCGGCGGAGACGGCGAGGACGACCGCCGCTCCGCCGAGCATCGAGACGGCGCCGATCACCCCGATGGTGATCGGCCCGGCGAACATGCCGAAGTCGTGCGTCAACCGCCAGGCGCCGAGGAATTCGGCGCGCCGGTCCGCGGGCGCGATATCGGCGCCGACCGTCATGATGACCCCGTTGCTGAGACCGTTGGCGAGGCCGAGCAGCAGGGCGACGACGCCGAGCCACACCACCGTCCCGGCGAAGGGGAGCACGGCGTACCCGGCGGCGAAGCAGAGCATGGAGGGGACGCCGATGGCGCGGCGTCCGAAGCGGTCCATCCACAGCCCGGCCGGGTAGCTCATGAGCACGTCGACCGCGCCCGCGATGCCGAAGAGCAGCGCGACGACGGCGGCGTCGGCGCCGATGTGCGCGGCCCAGAGCGGAAGCAGCACCTGGCGGGCGGCGCGGGCGGCGCCCATGAGCAGGGCTCCGGAGCCGAGCGTGGTGAGCAGCCCGCGCTGTTCGCGCAGCACGGTGCCGAGCCCGGTGACGCCCTTGGCGGCGGCGCCGTCCTCCGGCTCCGGCATGACCGCGACCAGCGCCCCGGCCAGCACGACGGCGGCGAGCTGCACCCAGAGCCCACCGGCGGGCCCGGCGCCGTGCACGACGGCGGCGCCGAGGAAGGGGCCGACGAAGAAGCCGAGCCGCATGCTCCCGGCGAAGATCGAGAGCACCCGGCCGCGGTCGGCGGCGGGCACGACGGCCACCACGTAGGACTGCCTGGCCAGCCCCCACACCGCGGTGGCGGCCCCGGTGAGCAGCATGCCCGCGCCGAACACGGCGATGGTCGGCGCGAAGATGGCGGCGAGCATGCCGAGCGCGCCCGCGGCCGAGCCGAGCGCGATGGCGACCCGCTCGCCGAGCCTGGCCACGATCGACCCGGCGGGCAGGTCCATGAGGATCATGCCGAAGCCCGCGAGCGCGACGACCAGCCCGGCCAGCCCGGGCGATGCCCCCAGCTCCAGGGCGCGCAGCGGGAACATGGGCGCCGCGGCGCCGTTGCCGAGCCCGTAGACGGCGGAGGGAACGAAGACCGGGAGGACGAGCGGCGCCAGCCGGGCCCGCGGCGGCGGGCCCGGCGTCGGACAACCGGTGGCGGGTGCGGCGGTCACCCGGCCAGCGCCGGGCGCCCGGCGAACTGGCTCTCCGGGCGCGGCAGCCCGAAGTGGTCGCGCAGCGTCGTGCCGCTGTACTCGGTGCGGAACAGCCCGCGCCGCTGCAGGATCGGCACCACCTGCTCGGCGAAGACCTCCAGCCCGCCCGGGTAGTACGGCGGCATGACGTTGAAGCCGTCCGCCGCGCCCTGGGTGAACCACTCCTCGATGGTGTCGGCCACCTGCTCCGGCGTTCCGGCGAAGACCCGGTGCCCGCGGGCGCCCGCCAGCCGGTGCAGCAGCCCGCGCACGGTGGGGCGTTCGCGCCGCACGATGCCCGCGATCACCTGCAGCCTGCTGCGGGTGTTGTCGGTGACGTCGCCCGCCTGCTCGAAGAGCGCGGTCGGCACCGGCTCGTCCAGCGGCAGGTGCCGCAGGCTGGTGCCGACCAGGTTCTCCAACTGGTGCAGGCCGTACTCGGGCACGGTGAGCTCGTTGAACTCCCGCTCCAGCGCCTTGGCGGCTGCCTCGGTGTCGGCGATGAAGGGGCTCAGCCCGGGCAGGATCTTGACGTGCTCCGGGTTGCGCCCGAACTCGGCGGCCTGCCGCTTGATGTCCCGGTAGAAGGTCTGCGCGTCGCTCAACTGCTGGTGCGCGGTGAAGATGGCCTCGGCGTAACGGCCCGCGAAGGCGCGGCCCTCGTTGGAGGCGCCCGCCTGCACCAGCACCGGGTGGCCCTGCGGAGTGCGCGGGGCGTTGAACGGGCCGCGCACCCTCACGTGCTCGCCCTCGAAGTCGATCCGGTGGATGCGATCGGGGTCGGCGTAGATGCCTGCGGCGGGGTCGAGCACGATGGCGTCGTCCTCCCACGAATCCCAGAGCGCCACAACGGCGTCGACGAACTCGCGGGCGCGGGCGTAGCGCTCCTCGTGGTCGGGGTGGCGCTCCAGCCCGAAGTTGGCGGCGGCCTGGTCGGTCGCGGTGGTGACGATGTTCCAGCCCGCCCGACCGCCGGAGAGGTGGTCGAGGGTGGAGAAGAGCCGAGCCAGGTTGTAGGGCTCGTAGTAGGTGGTGGAGGCGGTCGCGATCAGCCCGAGGTGCGTCGTCGCGGTGGCGATCGCGGTGAGCAGCGTGATCGGCTCCAGCCCGGAGGCGGCATTGTGCTTGACGTTCACCCGCAGCGCGGGGCCGTCGGCGAAGAACACCGCGTCCAGCTTGGCGGCCTCGGCGGTGCGGCCGATCTCCTGGTAGTACTTCACGTCGTAGAGCCGGTCCGGGCTGCTGGCCGGGTGCCGCCAGGCCGCCTCGTGGTGCCCGGACGGGTAGATGAAGGCATTCAGGCTGAGCTGTCGGGGCGCGGAGCTCATGAGGCTCGCCTTTCGGTCGAATCGGGGGTCTCGACGCCGAGCGCGCCGAGCAGCCGCTCACGCAGCCGGGCGAAGCGCGGGTCGCCGTGGCGCCGCGGGCGTTCCAGCTCGACCGGCTCGTCGAGCACGATCCGGCCCTCGTCCAGGACCAGCACCCGGTCGGCCAGCGCGACCGCCTCGTCCACGTCGTGCGTCACCAGCAGGACCGCGGGCCGGTGCCTGGCGCAGAGCGCCTCCAGCAGCGCGTGCATGCGCAGCCGGGTGAGCGCGTCCAGCGCGCCGAACGGCTCGTCGGCCAGCAGCAGCTCCGGCTCCCTGACCAGCGAGCGGGCCAGCGCGACGCGCTGCTGCTCACCGCCGGAGAGCTCGCGCGGCCACGCCTTCTCCCGCCCGGCCAACCCGACCTCGGCCAGCGCGGCGGTGCCGCGGGCCTTCGCGTCCGCGCCGGTCAGGCCGAGCACCACGTTGTCCAGCACCCGGCTCCACGGCAGCAGCCGCGAATCCTGGAAGACCACGGCGCGCTCCGTCGGCACGGTCAGCTCGCCGCGCCCGGTGACCTCGCCGTCCAGCTCGGCCAGCGCGCGCAGCAGCGTGCTCTTGCCGGAACCGCTGCGACCCAGCAGCGCGACGAACTCGCCGCGCGCGATCTCCAGGTCGATCCCCGTCAGCACATCCCGGTCGCCGAAGCTCCTGGTCAGGCCGCGGGTGCGGACCACGTTCAGTCCCCGAGTGTCTGTCGCCACGACAGCGCCCTCCTCTCGATGGTGCGCACGGCGATATCGCCGAACAGGCCGAGCAGGCCGTAGATCACCAGCCCGACCACGATCACGTCGATCTGGCCGTAGGTGCGGGCCTGCGTCATCAGGTAGCCGATGCCGCTGGTCGCGTTGACCTGCTCCACCACGACGAGGGCGAGCCAGGAGATGGTCACCGCGAGCCGCAGCCCGGTGAAGAAGCCGGGCAGCGAGCCGGGCAGCGCGATCCGGCGGACGAAGCCCCAGCGGGAGAGCCCGACGGTCTCGGCCAGCTCCACGTGCTTGGCGTCCACGCTGCGCAGGTGCGCGTGCGTGTTGATGTAGACCGGGATGAGCACGCTGGTGGTGATCACCACCAGCTTCATCTCCTCGCCGATGCCGAACCAGACGATGAAGAGCGGGATCAGCGCCAGCGTCGGGATCGAGCGCTTGATCTGCACCGGGCCGTCGACCAGCGCCTCGCCGATCCGGCTCAGCCCGGCGATGAGCGCCAGGACCAGGCCGATGGAGACGCCGAGCACCAGCCCGAGCACCGCGCGCTGCAGCGAGGTGAGCAGGTTGGACTGCAGCCGGCCGTCGGCGATCAGGTCACCGGCGGTCTGCGCGACCGTCCACGGGGCGGGCAGCGTCTCCGGGTCGATGGTGCCCGCGGCCGAGCCGATCACCCAGATCGCGATGAGGATCGCCGGGCCGAGCCCGATCCCGAACGGGATCGCCCTGCCCGGGCCCAGCCTGCGCTTGCGGACGACCCGCTGCGCGCTGCCGGTGCTGCTCCCGGCGCGGCCGAACAGCCCGCTGGGTGCGCTGATCTTCCTGGTGATCGTGGCCATCAGCCGACCTCCGGTCCGAAGGAGGCGCCCGACTCGGTGACCGTCTGCGTGATCACGTCGTCGAAGCGCAGGTCGAAGCCGTCCTCGGCGCGCACCTTCTTGGGCAGCTGACCGGCGGCGTCGATGGCGTCGATGGTCTGCTGCTGCACGTCGATCACCTTCTGGTCGAGGTGCGGGAAGGTCCACTGCCCGAGCGAGGTGACGATGCGCTCGGCGTCCTCCGGGCTGACCTTCTGGTTCTCGACGTAGTAGCGCCGCTCCCACTCGTCGCTGTTGGTGTTGGCCCAGTGGAAGGCGCGGATGAAGGCGGCGACCAGCGCGCGGGCCGCGCCCGCCTTGGCCGGGTCGTTCACCACGTCGCGGCGCGCGTAGAGGTAGGCGAGGCCGGGGTAGATGCCCGCGGTCTCGGAGTCCGGGATCAGGCTCGCGCCCTGGGTGCGGAGCAGCCGGGTGACGTTCGGCTCCAGCAGCGGTGCCACGTCGACCTGGCCGGTGCGCACGGCGTCCAGGAACTCGGCCAGCTGCAGCCGGACCAGCTCGACGTCGCCGGTGCTCAGCCCGGCCTTGTCCAGCGCGCGCAGCACCGCGGCCTGCTGGGCGGTGCCCTCGGCGTAGGCGATCTTGCGGCCCTTCAGGTCGGCGAGGGTGCGGACCGGGACGCCCGGCGCCACCGCGAGCTTCATGGCCTGCGGGTTGGTGCGGTAGGAGGCGATGATCGGCACGTCCTGGCCCGCCGCGAGCGCGTGGATCGGCGGGACGTCGCCGACCGGGGCGAGGTCGGCGGCACCGGCCCGGAAGGCCTCCAGGATGGCCGGGCCGCCGGTGAAGTTGGCGAACTCCACCTGGAAGGGGAGCTTGTCCAGCTCGCCGGAGAAGCGCAGCGCCGACTGCAGCCGCTCGGACTGGTCGGCGATCACCAGCTTGGTGCCGGGCTGGATCTCGGTGGGCAGCGGACCACTGGCCGCCGCGACCGGCTCGTCGCTCTTCGCACAACCGGCGGTGCCGAGGGTCGCGACGGTCGCCACAGCGAGCAGTGCGGCGGTCATGCGGCCGCGGAGGCCGGTGTGGAACAGACGGGTTCGAGACATGATGCAGAGTCAAGCAGCGGCGGCGAGCTGCGAAAACGGTTGTTTTCACCGCGATTACAACTCCGGGTTGTCACCCCGGGCGGTTACCGTGCGCGCTATGGGCATCATCATGTCGTTCACCCGGGTGCGGCCGGAGCAGGTGGCGGAGCTGGGCTTCGCCGGGGCCGACGAGGTCGGGGAGCTGCCGTACGCCATGCGGAACCCGGGGCCGAGCGGCTACCTGGACAAGGCGTGGAGCGGGCTGGACTACCTGCTGCGCGCGGCGGAGACCGGGATCGAGCTGACCGATGCCGGGAATTCGCTGGCCGACGAGGCGTACGCGGTCTGGCCCGAGGAGCTGGTGCGCGACACCGACGAGCGGCTGCGCGCGCTCCCCTTCGACGCCCTGGCCGCGCACTACGACCCGGCCGCCCTGGATCGGGCGGCGATCTACCCGAACATCTGGCTCCGCGACGGCGGCGCCGAGGGGCGGCACTACCTGAACCACCACTACGCCGGGCTCCGCGAGTTCTTCCGGCACGCCGCGAAGTACCGCAGCGCCGCCGTCGCTCACCTGGGCTGAGGCAGCGCGGCGCCGCCGCGGGCGGTCTGCTGGTAGCGGTTCAGGAACGGGAGCACCCGCTCGGTGAGCATGGCGTCGTAGGCCTCCGGCCGCTGCCGCGGGTTGGCGTGCCCGGTCTTTCCGCTCACCACCAGCAGCGCGCCCTCGCGGGCGCCCGCCTCCTCGGTGAGCGTGGCCTGGGTGCGGTCCACCAGCACGATGTGGTCGTCGGCGGGGTCGAGCGGGCGCAGCAGGACGATGGCGGGGCGGGTCCGGCCAGGTCGCGGCTCGCGGAGCGCGCGCAGGTCGTTGCCCGCGCCGCTGGCGACGATGGCCAGGAACTGCGCTTCGATCAGGCCGTTGCTGGCGGCGTCGGCGGAGAAGGTCTTCTGCCGCAGCACCTCGTCCAGCGCGATGCCGAACCGCGGCCAGTCGACGGTGGGCAGCGCGCCGTCGTGGGTGATGAAGCGGTCCCGGCGCGCGTAGAGCTCGGCGGCGGTGCGCAGGGTGCGGCTCTCCCTGACCCCGGGCAGCCAGCCCATCCAGCGCACCAGGTCCTCGCCGCGGCCCCTGCTCTCCTGGCGCACGGCGTCCAGGTCGAGCGGGGTGCAGTCCAGGATGACGGAGAGCAGCCTGCGGTCGCTCTCGGTGTGGATGTGCCGCGCCACCTCCAGCGCGATCACCCCGCCCATGCTGTGCCCGACCAGGATCACGTTGCGCAGCCCGGACATCTGCGCCGCGCGCACGATCAGCTCCGCGATCACCTCGGTGTCGATGCCGTTCTGGTCGTAGCGCACCGCCCAGACCACGCCGAGCTCGCTCAGCGCGGGCAGCGCGGCGGCGGTGGGCTGGGCATTGAGGTTGCCGAGCCCGACCAGGTCGACGACGACGGTGTCCCAGTCCTCCCCGTCGGCGGGGGTGGCGACCGGGAGCAGCGCGGGCTCGGTGCGGGCCAGGCGGTCGCGCTCCGGGGCCACGTCGTGCTGCCAGTACTGGGCGAACACCACGAGCCCCGCGAGCAGCAGCACGGTCACCCGCAGCAGGGCCGTCCTGGTCCGGTGCCACGACGTCCGTTCGCGCGCCCCGCGGGTCTCCCGCAGGCGGGCGCGGCGTCGCGTATCGCTCCAGTCCGAGACGGTGGACGGGTGCCGATCCTCCATCGGCGACACCCGTCCCACTGTAAGCACGCCCCGGCGGGGGTGCCACGGGAAGCGGGGCGGACGGTCGGTTCAGGGGCGGTGTCCGGGGTGTTCAGGGCCGCGATTCGCCCTCGGCGAGTGCGGCGAGTTTGCCGAGCGAGATCCGCCAGCCCAGTTCGTTGTCCTCCGGCGCGACGCCGGGCGGCACCCCGTCGTGCAGCGCGACCAGGTCGGTGCCGCCGTCGGCGTCGGTGAGCGTCATGACGATCCGCATCTCGCCGCGGACCTCCGGGTCGTCGGTGTCGAACTCGACCACCTGCACCACCTGCTCGTCCGGGACCAGCGCGACGAAGCGGCCGCGGTAGGAGTCGGTGCGGGCGTCGGTCTTGCCGGTGCTGGCGTCCGGGTCGTCGTAGGTGAGCGCGATGTGCACCGCGCCGCCCTCGCGCGGCTCGAAGGTCAGCACCTCGCTGGTCATGCCGTCCGGCACCATCCAGGTGGCGACCGCGTCGGCGTCGAGCAGCAGCCGGTACACGGCGCCGCGCGGGGCCGCGATGTGCCTGCCGATTCGGGTCGATGTCACGGGCCGACGATACTGGACGGCGGATCAGAGTTCTCCGGCAACGAAGGATCGGCAATGGCGCTCCCCCCACCCACCCTGTACGGCGCGGACCACGAGGCGTTCCGGGACAGCGTGCGGCAGTTCATCGAGCGCTCGGTGCGCCCGCACCTGGACGAGCACGCCGAGCAGAAGGCGCTGCCCAGGCAGTTCTGGCTGGACGCGGGCAGCCAGGGGCTGCTCGGCCTCGAGGTGCCGGAGCAGTACGGCGGCGGCGAGGCGGGCGACTACCGGTTCAACGCGGTGCTGCTGGAGGAGTGCGCGAAGGTGAATGCCTCGCTCGCCTCCTGCATGGGCATCCACGCCGACATCGTCCCGCCCTACCTCACCAAGCTGACCACCGAGGAGCAGCGCAAACGCTGGCTGCCCGGCGTGGTGAGCGGCGAGATCCTCACCGCCATCGCCATGACCGAGCCCTCTGGCGGCTCCGACCTGGCCGCACTGAAGACCACCGCGGTCCGGGACGGCGGCGACTGGGTGCTGGACGGCTCCAAGACCTTCATCACCAACGGCTACTCCGCCGACCTCATCGTGGTCGCGGCGCGCACCAGCCCGGAGAAGAAGGCCCGCGGCATCACGCTCTTCGCCGTCGAGGCGGACCGGCCCGGCTTCTCCCGCGGCCGCAAGCTGGACAAGGTGGGGCAGCCGCAGTCCGACACCGCCGAGCTCTTCTTCGACGGGGTGCGGGTCAGCGACGCCGAGGTGGTCGGCGAGGTCGACGGCGGCTTCATCCACATGATGCAGAACCTGCCGCAGGAGCGGCTCGGCTGCTCGGTCTCGAATCTCGCGCACGCGGAGCAGATCCTGGCCGAAACGGTGGAGTACGTGAAGGAGCGCAAGGCGTTCGGGCAGCCTGTCGGGTCGTTCCAGCACAACAAGTTCCTGCTCGCCGAGTTGGCCACGAAGATCGACGTGACCAGGGCGTTCGTCGAGCGGTACGTCGCCGCGCACGCGGAGGGTTCGCTGTCGGCGGTGGACGCCGCGAAGGCGAAGTGGTGGACGTCGGAGATTCAGAACGAGGTGCTGGACCACTGCGTGCAGCTGTACGGCGGGTACGGGTACATGAACGAGTACCGGGTGGCGCGGGCGTGGCGGGATGCCCGGGTGACCAAGATCTGGGCGGGGACGAACGAGATCATGAAGGAGTTGATCGGGCGGGATCTGGGGTTGTAGGGAGGTCGGAGCGCCGCGCGGGCACCGCCGCGCGGCGCTGTGTCACAGGATCGCGTTCAGCCAGGAGCCCATGGTGATGATCGACGCCGCGAATCCCCCGTAGATCCACAGGGTCCACTCCTGGAACCGCCGATCCGTGCTCGTGAAGCACGTGTATGCCGCGAAACCGAGTAGGACGATGGCGACGGGCGGCAACAGGAACACCGCGGGCATGCCGAGCACGGTCGCCACCTTGGCGGTTGTCACCACACCGGTTCGCTTCCGTTCGGCGCGCACACGGATTCGTCGCTGTTCTTCCTCCTTCTGCCGCTGAGTCGAGTCCGCCTCCTCCTGTTCCCGCGATCGGGTCGCCATGTCCGACCGAGTTCGCGACTCGAGACAGGTGGGCTCGTCGCGGCGTTGCGGTACCTTCCGCGCGCGAATCACGCAGTCGAGAGTGAACAGCATCCAGCGCTCGAGGTCCGTCTCGTTCGCCTTTCGATCCGAATTCGAATACGTCACCTCCGGCGGCACGACTTCGGCAACAGCCCGACCCGCGCGATCCCGAACCACAACGGTCAATCTCGGCTGTGAACTCGGGCCTGTTTGCAGCTCCGCCGCGTACCACTGGTTTTCGAACTCCGCATGCGGATACGAGTGGCTCTCGCGATGCACCCATCGCATGTCGCTGGGCGACATCGGCGCGCGATGAATCGGGAAGGGCAGCGTGTTGTTGCTGGAACGCGATCCTGAACGCGCTTGGTGGTTGTACGGCCCGATCGCCAGCTTCCCCGCCGGTGTCAGCATCCACAGTTCACCGCTCGAATGGTGGTAATCACCGCCGTCGACCGCGATCGGCCAGCCTTCGAACTCTTCGCCTCCCTCGATTACGCGGATGATCGAGGAAGGGATTCCGTTGCGCTGTATGACCTCCGCCATCTCGGCGAAGTCACGATCGAGCGAAGCGACGGCAGCGTCCCTCGCGTCCACCGATCGCGCATGGAAGCCGCGCTGCGCGTCCATGCCCTTCGAGAATTCCTCGGCTAAGCCCACTGTCACGTCCGAACGGCTGATCGAGTCCGGTACGGCGCGCACCGGATGGCAGCCGACGCTGCCGGGCTCGATTGTCGAGGTAGGTGTCACCGTCGGGAATCGGTCGATCGAATGACAGTGTCGGTTCGCCGATATCAGACGGATGCTGGTTCACCCGAACCAGCTGGATGCCGTGGCGCAGAAGCGCGCACGATCCCAGGCCGCTGCTCCAGCGGGAACGGCGCCGACGAGTTCCACCTCGGTGACGCGGGGGAGGTCGTGGCGATTGCACTGCGCCGCCAGATCCGGTTCCGCGGGCCAGGATCCGATCACCAGCCCCGCACAGGGGACGTTCGCGGCACGGAGCGCGCGTACTGTGAGTTCGCTGTGGTTGAGCGTGCCGAGACCGGCCGCGGTGACGACCAGCACCGGCGCCCCGACGCGACGGGCCAAATCGAGCAGGGTGAAGTCGCCGAGCCGGACCAACAGACCGCCCGCGCCCTCGACCAGAACCAGGTCGGCGTCGAGTTGCTCGATGGCGGTCGCGGTTTCGTCCAGGGTGAGCAGTGGCGCGCCGCAGCGGCGGGCGGCTGTATCCGGGGCGAGCGGGTCGGGGTAGCGGGCCAGTTCGAGGGTCTGCGTGACCCCGCTGAGCCGGGATATCTCGGCCAGATCGCCGGGTTCGCGCGCCGCGACTCCGGTTTGCGCGGGCTTACACACCGCGACGGTCCGCCCCGCGGTCAGCGCCGCCGCAGCCAGCGCGGCGGAGGTCACGGTCTTGCCGACCTCGGTCGAGGTGCCTGCGACGAGCAGAATCCCGCTGTGCTCGTGCGGGAGCCGCCCCCTGCCCGCGCTCCTCACGCGGATACCTCCACCCTCGACCGCCGTGGTACCAGCACATCGGCGAGCACTCCGCGAATCACCTCGAGATCGGCGTCGGTGAGATCCGCCCGCGCGGTGAGCCGCAACCGGGAGGTCCCCTCCGGCACCGTCGGCGGGCGGAAGCACCCGACGTCCAGCCCGCGCTCCCGGCAGGCCAGCGCCGCCTCATATGCCACCGACGCATCCCCGAGTACCACCGACACGACCGCCGACGGTGGCTCCGGCACCCCGGCGATCCGCGCGATCCGAGCCGCCCGGTCCAGCACGGCGGCGGCCCGCTCCGGCTCGCGGCGCAGCACGCCGAGCGCCGCCCGCGCCGCGCCTACGGCGGCCGGTGCGAGCCCGGTGTCGAAGATGAAGGTGCGCGCGGCATCGATCAGATGGTCCCGGACCCGTTGGGCGCCGAGCGCCACCCCGCCCTGCGAACCCAGCGCCTTGGAGAGCGTCGCGGTCACGACCAGATCCGGCTCCCCCGCCAGCCCCGCCTCGTGCACCAGCCCGCGCCCACCGCGTCCGCGCACCCCGAGCCCGTGCGCCTCGTCCACCACGAGCACCGCCCCCGCCGCCCTGGTCACCCGGTGCAGCGCGGCGAGCGGTGCGAGATCGCCGTCCGCGCTGAACACCGAATCGGTGAGCACCAGCGCCCGCCGCTCGGTGCGCGCGGCGAGGATCCGGGCCACCGCGTCCACATCCCCGTGCGGGGCGACCGCGACCCGGGCCCGGGAGAGGCGGCAGGCATCGACCAGCGATGCGTGGCTCGCCGCGTCGGAGACCACCAGCGCATCGCGCCCGGCGAGCGCCGTGACGACCCCGAGGTTCGCGGCGTACCCGGAGGCGAACACCAGCCCGCTCTCCGCCCCGGTGAACTCGGCGAGCTCACGCTCCAGCGCGATGTGCTCCTCGGTGGTCCCGGTGACCAGCCGCGACCCGGTCGAACCCGCACCCCAGCGGCTCGTCGCCGCGACCGCACCCGCGATCACCTCCGGGTGCCTGGTGAGGCCCAGGTAGTCGTTGGAGGCCAGATCGATGGCGGCCGACTGCGCGGCCCGTGGCCGCAGTTCGCGGCGCAGGCCGGCGGCGGCCCGCTCGGCGGCGCGGTCGTCCAGCCAGCTCAGCGGATCGGTACTCACAGCTCGGGAGCATACTTGAACGCCGTTCAAGGGCGGGTGCGGGTGGCCGAGCCGGGCCGGGTCAGCGCGTGAACCATCCCGGCACGTCCAATCGGAACAGCTCGCCCGGAGCGAGCACCCGCAGGTCCCGCTCCAACTCCGCGATCCGCCCGGCCCCCAACTCCCGCGCCCACCCGCGCCGCACCCGGTCGAACACCGCCTCGGACCGGGCGAGCACGTCATCGGCGCGCGCCGTCAGCCGGAACACCTTGCGCCGGGCATCCGCCGGATCGTCCTCCCGCCGCAGATACCCGAGCCGCTCCAGCCCCTCCGCCTGCTTCCCCGCCGCCTGCTTGGAGATCCCGAGCACCCGCCCCAGCTCCGCCGCCGTACACCCCTCGGCCCGCAACACCGCCTGGAACAGGAACCCGTGCATGGGCCGGATCTCCGGGTGCCCGTGCGCGGCCAAGTCGGCGTGCACCTCGTCGACGGCCGAGCGGAAGGCGAGCAGCATGCGCAGCGGCAGCTCGAAGGAGTTCACCTTGACAGGATAGACAACCTGGTTGACTATCTTTCAACAAGACAACCCGATTGACCATCTCGAGGAGCTTTCATGCCCGTCATCACCCGCGACCAAGCCCGCCACACCGAAACCCCGGCAGGCGCCATGACCACCCTCGCCTCCCCCACCCTCGGCGGCGCGGCCACCGCGCTCTGGCGCGTCCGCATGGCCCCGCACGCCGCGGGCCCCGAGCACCGCATCGACGTCGAACAGATCTGGACCGTCCTCGACGGCGGCGCGGAGGTAACCCTCGGCGCCGAGACGTTGACGCTCGGCCCCGGCGACACCGCCGTACTCCCCGCCGAGGTTCCCCGGCAGATCACAGCCGGTCCGTGGGGGCTGACGGCGGTGGCGACGGCGGCCGCCGGAGCGCAGGCCTTCCGCGCAGGAGAAACGAAGGGTGTCGTCCCGCCCTGGATCGCTTGAGATGAGCTCAGCAGGCGGTCAGATGAAGCGAGTACGCCTGTTCGGCGAGCTTCGCCAGTGGCTCCATCGTCGCCTCCGCCGCATTCCACAACATGTCCGTGAATACCTGCTCGTCCACGTAGGGAACGACGAAGAACGGCGCCACCTTCAAACCTGCGTCGCCATCGATCGACCAGACGAGGGCGTTGGGGTCGGCCAGTGTCTGCCGGACCGGCTCCAGCAGCCCGGCGCCCGCGCCGGAGTGTTCGAAGACCGCCTGGGCCTCGTCATCGGCGAGGTGGACGAAGACTCCGAGCGAGGTCCCGTCGTGGTCTTCGAACATCCACCACAGCAGCGCGCCGCTCGAGATGGAGAACAGCAGGATGTTCGCGACACCGTCCCATCTACCGAGCACAGTGGGCTCGCGGAGCGGCGTTTCTCGCAACCACGCGTACGCTTCTCTCACTTCGGATCACCTCCGATCCCGATAGCCAATGTTTCCAGTCTCGCACGGTCACCATCGCACCACCACGACTTGTTCACCGCGAGGTCGCCGCGATCCGACTCCTCGACGTCGCCCCAGACGCTGACGTGGATGCCGCGGCCCGGACTGCGCTCGACCCGGTATCCGGCGGCGCGAAGGTCCCCGACTCGAAACCAGGCAATGCAGCCCTCGGAGCTTCGGAACGCGTCTCCTGCAGCGAAGTGCGCTGCACACGAAATTAACTGCAAGGAAGCAGGTTACACGCTCCGAGCGAGGGAAGATCGCACCGCCGAACCGATCCCACGGCCGATCGCCGCCACTTCCTCCGCTCCACTGATGAACGGCGGCATCGTGTAGATCAAATTCCGAAACGGACGCAGCCAAACCCCCTCTTCCACAGCAGCGTCGGTGGCAGCGACCATGTCCACCGGGCGTTCCAGCTCCACCACCCCGATGGCCCCGAGCACCCGGACGTCCACCACACCGGGCAGCTCGGCCAGCGGACGAAGCCCGGCCTCCAACCCGGCGGAGATCGCGGACACCTCGGCAGCCCAATCCCGGGACAGCAGCAGCTCCACCGATGCGACGGCGACAGCACAGGCCAACGGATTGCCCATGAAGGTCGGGCCGTGCATGAGACCGCCGTGCGCGGCACTCACCGTCTCGGCGATCCGCGCGGTGCACAGCGCGGCGGCGAGGGTGAGGTACCCGCCGGTGAGCGCTTTGCCGACGCAGAGCACATCCGGCGAAACCCCCGCCTGGTCGGCGGCGAACAGCGTTCCGGTGCGGCCGAATCCGGTGGCGATCTCGTCGAAGATCAGCAGGACGCCGTGATGGTCGCAGAGCGCGCGCAGGTCGCTCAGGTAGCGGGGGTGGTGCCAGCGCATGCCACCGGCACCTTGGACGACGGGCTCGACGATGACGGCCGCGAGTTCGTGGGCATGGGCGCCCAGTGCCCGGTCCAGCTCCCCCACGTACTCCGGGTCGTACTCGCGGGGCGGCGGCCCCACGAACACCTGGGACGCCAGCACATCGGTCCATAGCGAGTGCATCCCCCCGTCCGGGTCGCACACGCTCATGGGCGTGAAGGTGTCCCCGTGGTACCCCCCGCGCCAGGTCAGCAGCCGCCGCTTCGCAGGATGCCCGCGCGCCCGCCAGTACTGCAGGCACATCTTCACCGCGACCTCCACCGACACCGACCCGGAGTCGCAGAGGAACACCTTCTCCAGCCCGGCGGGCGTGAGCGAGACCAGCAGCTCGGCCAGGCGGACGGCCGGTTCGTGGGTGAGCCCGCCGAACATGACGTGGCTCATCCGCCCGGCCTGCGCCGCCAGCGCGGCGTCCAGCACGGGGTGCCGATAACCGTGGATCGCGGCCCACCACGAGCTCATGCCGTCGATCAACTCGCGCCCGTCGGCCAGTCGCAGCCGGACCCCGGAGGCCGATTCCACCGGCAGCGGGGCGGTGCTCGCCGGGAAACCGCCGTACGGGTGCCAGACGTGCGCGGCGTCGAGCGCGATCAGCCGGTCGATGTCCATCTCAGCACCGTACCTTGAACACCGTTCAAGTCCGCTGTGATGGTCGCGACCTGGCATCCCCCACCCGCCCGGGGCCGCTACTGTCGGTGACATGCTCGCGCCCGACCCCGCCGCTCCGGCCGGCGACAGTTCCCCCGCTCCTGCCATCGCCGAGGTGGCGCCGCTAGGGGTGTGGCCGGGCACCGCCTACCCGCTGGGCGCCACCTACGACGGCGCGGGGGTGAACTTCTCCGTCTTCTCCGAGGTCGCGGAGAAGGTCGAGCTGTGCCTGATCAACCGGGACGGCGCGGAGACCAGGATCGCGCTGGAGGAGGTCGACGGGTACGTCTGGCACACCTACCTGCCCGGCCTGGGCCCCGGCCAGCGCTACGGGTACCGGGTGCACGGCCCGTGGGACCCGGACAACGGATGCCGCTGCGACTCGAGCAAACTGCTGCTCGACCCGTACGGCAAGGCGTTCGACGGCGAGTTCGACGGCGACCCCTCGCTGCACACGTACGGGCTGGACTCGCTCGGCCACACCATGACCTGCGTCGTGATCAACCCCTACTTCGACTGGGGCAACGACCGCGCGCCGAAGACCCCGTACCACGAGACGGTGCTGTACGAGGCGCACGTCAAGGGCATGACGATGACGCACCCGGCGGTGCCGGAGGAGCTGCGCGGCACCTACGCGGGGATCGCGCACCCGGCGGTGATCGAGCACCTGAAGAGCCTCGGCGTCACCGCGATCGAGCTCATGCCGGTGCACCAGTTCTTCCAGGACACCGTGCTGCTCGACCAGGGGCTGCGAAACTACTGGGGCTACAACAGCTTCGGCTACCTGGCCCCGCACAGCGAGTACGCCGCCATGCCGCGCGCGGGTGCCGCCGTCACCGAGTTCAAGGCGATGGTGCGGGCGCTGCACGAGGAGGGCATCGAGGTGATCCTCGACGTGGTCTACAACCACACCGCCGAGGGCAACCACAAGGGCCCGACGATCGCCTTCCGCGGGATCGACAATGCCGCCTACTACCGGCTGGTCGACGAGGACCCGTCGAAGTACATGGACTACACCGGCACCGGCAACAGCCTGAACGTGCGGCACCCGCACACCCTGCAGTTGATCATGGACTCGCTGCGCTACTGGGTGCTGGAGATGCACGTCGACGGCTTCCGCTTCGACCTGGCCGCCACCCTGGCCCGCGAGCTGCACGACGTGGACCGGCTCTCCACCTTCTTCGACCTGGTGCAGCAGGACCCGGTGGTGAGCCAGGTGAAGCTGATCGCCGAGCCGTGGGACGTCGGCGAGGGCGGCTACCAGGTGGGCAACTTCCCTGGGCTGTGGACCGAGTGGAACGGCAAGTACCGCGACACCGTCCGGGACTACTGGCGCGGCGAGCCCGCCACGCTCGGCGAGTTCGCCTCCCGGCTCACCGGCTCCTCCGACCTCTACGAGGCCACCGGCCGCAGGCCGAGCGCGAGCATCAACTTCATCACCGCGCACGACGGCTTCACCCTGCGCGACCTGGTCTCCTACAACGAGAAGCACAATGAGGCGAACGGCGAGGACAACCGGGACGGGGAGAGCCACAACCGCTCCTGGAACTGCGGCGTCGAGGGGCCGACCGACGACCCGGAGATCCTGGCGCTGCGCGCGCGGCAGAGCCGCAACCTGCTGGCCACCCTGGTGCTCAGCCAGGGCACCCCGATGCTGGCGCACGGCGACGAGATGGGCCGCACCCAGCACGGCAACAACAATGTGTACTGCCAGGACTCCGAGCTCTCCTGGATGGACTGGTCGCTCGCGGAGACCAATGCCGACCTGCTCGAGTTCACCCGGCGGGTGATCGCGCTGCGCACCGCGCACCCCATCTTCCGGCGCCGCCGGTTCCTGGCCGGGCGGCCGATCCGCTCCAAGGACGACGCCCGCGACATCGCCTGGCTCACCCCGGCGGGCGAGGAGATGACCCCGGCGGACTGGGACAGCGGTTTCGGCAAGTCGCTCTCGGTGTATCTCAACGGTGCGGGCATCCCGGAGCCGGGGCCGCGGGGCGAGCGGATCACCGACGATTCGTTCCTGCTCTGCTTCAATGCCCACGACCAGGAACTGGATTTCGCGCTACCCGGCCCGGACTACGGGCTGGGGTGGAGCGTGGTGCTCGACTGCTCGACGCCCACCGGCGAGGCGCCCGCGGACCACGAGGCGGGCGCCACCGTCACCGTCCCGGGCCGCTGCCTGCTCGTCCTGCGGCACACCGACCCCTCGACCTGAGGCAACCGACGCCCATGACCGAGTCCGCGACGCACACCACCGACCCCACCCCGCGCCGCCGGGAACCCGCCCGACGGCCGGTGCGCAGCACCTACCGGCTCCAGCTCCGGCCGGACGCGCTGACCTTCGCCGACGCCAGGTCCATCGCGGAGTACCTTCAGCAGCTCGGGATCTCGCACCTCTACCTGTCGCCGATCCTGACGGCGGTGCGCGGCTCGACGCACGGCTACGACGTCACCGACCCGACCACGGTCTCGGCGGCGCTCGGCGGCCCGGCCGGGCTCAAGGCGCTCGCCGACGAGGTGCGCACCCGCGGCATGGGGCTGATCGTGGACCTGGTGCCGAACCACGTCGGGGTCGGTGACCCGCGGCAGAACAAGTGGTGGTGGGACGTGCTGCGGCACGGCAGGGAGTCGCAGTACGCGCACTGGTTCGACATCGACTGGAGCCAGGGC
The DNA here is from genome assembly GCF_042667085.1 of Nocardia sp. NPDC057353. Taxonomy (NCBI): domain Bacteria; kingdom Bacillati; phylum Actinomycetota; class Actinomycetes; order Mycobacteriales; family Nocardiaceae; genus Nocardia; species Nocardia sp. NPDC057353. The sequence continues at coordinate 46,505 of NZ_JBHVAK010000025.1, read as the reverse complement.
AACGGCGCGGGCGGGCGGCTCGCGCTGCCGGTGCTGCAGGGCGAGAACGACCCGGCCGCGCTCGGCGTCGACCGCTCCGGCCCCGAGCCCATGCTCAGCCTGCACGACATGCGGTTCCCGATCGCGCCGGGCACCGACGGCGACAATGCGCTGCGCATCCACGACAAGCAGCACTACCGGCTGGTGAGCTGGAAGTCCGGGGTCTGCACCTACCGGCGGTTCTTCGCGGTCAGCGAGCTGGCCGCGGTGCGCCAGGAGGACCCCGAGGTCTTCGAGGCCACGCACCGGGAGCTGGCCGCGTGGTGCGAGCACGACCTGATCGACGGGGTGCGGATCGACCACCCGGACGGCCTCGCCGACCCGATCGGCTACCTGCACCGGCTGCGGAAACTGCTCGGCCCGGACCGGCTGCTGCTGATCGAGAAGATCCTGGCCAACCGGGAGCCGCTGGACCCGACGCTGCCGATCGACGGCACCACCGGCTACGACGCGCTGGCCGACCTGGGCGGGGTGCTCATCGACCCGGCGGGCGAGCCCGCGCTCACCGAACTCTCCCGGCGGTTCACCGGGCACGGCAGCGACCGCTCCTGGATCGGCGAGACCGAGCACCGGATCAAGCGCGCGGTCGCGGAGTCGATCCTCTCCCCCGAGGTGCGCAGGCTGGTGGCGGCGATCAAGCACGACGCCGACGCCCCCGGCTTCGACACCATGGCGCTGACCAACGCCACCATCGAGGTGCTGGCCTTCATGCCGGTCTACCGGGCCGATTACAGCCCGCTGGCCGGGATGACCGGCGCCGTCGTCGCCGAGGTGGAGCGGCGCAATGCCGAGCTCACCGCGCCGCTGCAGGTGCTGGTGACGGCGCTGGCCAGGGACGGCGAGGCGCAGATCCGGTTCGACCAGGTGTGCGGGGCGATGACGGCGAAGGCGGTGGAGGACGCCATGTTCTACCGCGCGGTCCGGCTGATCTCGCTGCAGGAGGTCGGCGGCAGCCCGGCGCGCTTCGCCCGCTCGGTCAACGAGTTCCACCTGGCCAACAGCGAGCGGGCCCGGCGCTGGCCCTCCTCGATGACCACGCTCTCCACCCACGACACCAAGCGCGGCGAGGACGTCAGGGCGCGGATCGGGGTGCTCTCCCAGGTCGGCAATATCTGGGCGCGGCGCGTGCGGGCCTGGCAGGAGGCGACGCCTGGCCCAGACGGCGCGACCGCGCTCTTCCTGCTGCAGAACATGTTCGGGGTGTGGCCCGCGGACGGCCGCCCCGCCTCCTCGGTGCCGGGGCTGCGCGAGCGGATCCACCAGTACGCGGAGAAGGCGATCCGGGAGGCGGGCACCCGCACCTCGTGGGAGGACCCGGACACCGAGTTCGAGACGGCAGTGCACCGCTGGCTGGACGCGGTGATCGACGGCCCGGTCGGGACCGGGCTGAACGACCTGGTGCACGAGCTGGCCCCGCACGCCTGGTCGGACGCGCTGGCGCAGAAGCTGCTGCAGCTCTGCGGCCCCGGCGTCCCCGACATCTACCAGGGCTGCGAGCTCTGGGAGGACTCCCTGGTCGACCCGGACAACCGACGCCCGGTCGACTTCGCGGTGCGCGCGGGCATGCTGCAGTCGCTCACCGGCACCCCGGCGCTGGACACCACCGGCGCCGCCAAGATGTGGGTGGTCGCCTACGCGCTGTGGCTGCGCCGGGAGCGGCCGGAGTGCTTCGTCGGCGGCAGCTACCTGCCGATGCACGCCATCGGCGAGCGGGCCGGGCACCTCATCTGCTACGGCCGCGGCAAGCCGGGCAGGCTGCCCGAGGTGCTGGTCGCCGCCACCAGGCACAGCTACGCGCTGGCCCAGACCGGCTGGGCGGACACCGTCCTCGACCTGCCGCCCGGCGTCTGGACCGACCGGCTCACCGGCGAGACCTTCCAGGGGCGGGCGCACCTGGAGAAGATCTTCGACCGGCTGCCGGTGGCGCTACTGGTGCGCTGACGCCCGGCGCAGCCCCAGGTACTGCAGCGCGGCGAAGCCGCCGACCACCAGCGCCTGGAGCACCGCCCAGACCGCGCCGACCGCGGTGACGCCGAGCGCGCCGGTGACCAGGGCGAGCACGCTCGCCACCGCCCATGCGGCGTTCACCGCGATCACCGCCCCCGCGGCGGCGGCCGGGATCCGGGCGAGCTGCCCGACCGCGGCGACCGCGACGGCGTAGCCGGTCAGGAACACGCCGATCGCGATGCCGAGCGGGCGATCCAGGCCGAGCAGCGACTCGAGCGGCCCGGCGAGCGCCAGGTAGGCGAGGCCGTTGACCCCGGTGATCACGGCGTCGGCGCGCAGCGAGAGCCGCAGCAGTCGGTCGCCGGGGGCGAGCAGTCCGGTGTTCGTCATGACGGGAACCTCCTCGGGGTTCGGGGTGGGGATTACGCGGGAACCTGGTCCAGGAAGCCGTAGACGGTGCTGATCCGGCCCTGGTCGAGCACGGCGACGTCGAAGCCGAGCACCACCGGCGGGGCACCGGCGGGGCCGAGCCCCCAGGTGAAGCGCACCTGGTCGTGGTGGCCGTCCGGCTCACCCGCCTGCCGGAACTCCCAGCCGGGGAACTGCGCCTGGGCGGCGGCGATGCCCGCGTCGATCTCGGCGTGGCCGCGCACGGCCATGAGCGGGTCGGTGTAGGCGGCGTCGGGGGTGAAGACCCGGGCGATCGCCGCCCGCCGGGCGGCCGGGTCGGTCGTGTTCCACGCCGCCAGGTACTGCGCCACGATCTCGTTCACGATTTTCTCCTCTACCTGCTGGTTTGCGGTGTGAGGACAACGTTATGGCGGGCCGGGGGTGTGCCGAATCGGTCGCCTATAGGTACTTTTCGGTGATGCCGACCGCACTCTTCGGCCGCGCGGCCGAGCTGGCCCGGATCGACGCCATGCTGGCCGCGGCACGCACGGGCCGCAGCGGCGCGCTGGTGCTGCGCGGCGAGGCGGGCATCGGCAAGACGGCGCTGCTGGAACACGCGGCCGCGGCCGGGCTGCCGACGGTGCGCGGGGCCGGGATCGAGTCCGAGGCCGAGCTGCCCTTCGCCGCGCTGCATCTCCTGGTCCGCGGCGCCGACCTCGGCGCGCTTCCGCCGCGCCAGCGTGCCGCGCTGGACGGCGCCTTCGGCCTCGCCGAGCACGACCCGGCCGACCGCATGCTGATCGGCCTCGCGGTGCTCTCGCTGCTCGCCGAGGAGGCGGCCGACGGCCCGCTGCTCTGCCTGGTCGACGACGCGCACTGGCTGGACCGGGCGACCGCGGAGACGCTGCTGTTCGCGGCCCGCAGGCTCGATGCCGAGGGGGTCGCGCTGATCTTCGCCACCAGGGCGGGCGAGCACGACTTCCCGGCCCCCGGGCTGCCCGAGCTGCCGGTCGGCGCGCTCCCGCCCGAGGCCGCCGCCACGCTGCTCGACGCCGGGCACACCGGGCTCTCACCCACCGTGCGCTACCGCGCGCTGGTCGAATCGGCAGGCAACCCGCTGGCGCTGCTGGAGCTCCCGGCGCTGCTCGCCGCCGAGACCGAGGGCGCCGCGCCGGAACAGCCGCTGCCGCAGCGGCTTCGGCGGGCATTCCAGGGCCAGGTGGCCCGGCTCCCCGCGGCCACCAGGACGCTGCTGCTGGTCGCCGCCGCGGCGGACACCGCCGAGCTGGGCACCGTGCTGCGCGCGGCGGCGGCGCTGGGGGCGGGCCCGGCCGAGCTGGCCCCGGCCGAGCGGGCCGGGTTGGTGCGCACCGGCACCGCCGGGGTGGTGTTCCGGCACCCGCTGCTGCGCTCGGCGGTGTACCGGAGCGCGCCGCTGCCCGAGCGGCTGGCCGCGCACCGCGCGCTCGCCGACGCCGCGACCGGCCCGGAGAACGCCGATATCCGGGCCTGGCACCTGGCCGCCGCGGCCACCGGCCCGGACGAGGCGGTCGCCGCGGCGCTGGAGGAGACCGCGGAGCGGGCCCGCAGGCGCAGCGGTTACCACGGCGCGGTGGCCGCCTACGAGCGCGCGGCCGCGCTCAGCGTGGACGACGCGGCCAGGGCGCGGCGGCTGGTACCCGCCGCGGAGACCGCCGCCGAGGCCGGGCTGCTCGACCTCGCCCGCCGCTCGGCCGAGCGCGCCGCGGCGGTGGCTACGCCGGAGCAGGCCACCCTGGCCCGGCTGGACGTGGTGCGCGGGCTCGCCGAGTTCGGCGCGGGCAGGCCCGCGGCCGCGCACCGGTTGCTGCTCGGCGCCGCCGCCGCGAGCGAGCCCGCCCGCGCGGCCCGCATCCTCATCCAGGCGGTGCACCCGGCCTGGTACCTCGGCGACGCCGAGCTCACCGCGGTGGCGGACGCCTTCGCCGGACTCGCGCTGCCCGAGGTCGACCCGGTCGCGCCGATCGCGGGCTACATGCTGCCCGCGCTGCGCGGCACCCGTACCACCGACCTGCGGGACGCCGCCGCGGCGGCTCGGCGGCACGGCGCGGAGAGCCCGCGCGACCTGGTGCAGCTGTGCGGGGCCGGGCTGGTGGTCGGGCAGGACGCGCAGGTGGCCGAGCTGGCCGCGGAGCTGATCGCGGAGTGCCGGGAGCAGGGCCGGATCGCGCTGCTGCCGCCGCTGCTCTTCTTCCTGGCCGAGGCCGAGCTCTTCGGCGGCAACCGCGCGGAGGCCGCGGTGGCGGCGGCCGAGGGGCTGCGGATCGCCGTCGACGCCGGGCTCGGCCAGTGGGTGAGCCAGCATCACGCTTTCCGCGCCTACCTGGCGGCGCTGGCGGGCGACGAGCGGGAGTGCGCGGCCGCGGTGGCGGCGGCGACCGCGGTCGGCGGGGTGCGCGCGCCCGGCGGCACCTGGGCGGAGGCCGCGCAGGGGTTGCTCGAGCTCGGGCTCGGCCGGGTGGCGGGCGCGCTGCACCGATTGACCGCGCTCACCGCGGGGCCGGTGCGGCACCACGTGGCGGCGGCGCGGGCGCTGCCCGACGTGGTGGAGGCGGCGGTGCGGCTCGGCGAGCCGGAGCGGGCAGGGGATGCCGTCGAGCGGTTGGCGGAGTGGGCCCGGCGCGGCGGGCAGCCGTGGGTGGCGGCGCTGGAGCAGCGCTGCCGTGCCCTGCTCACCGGCGACGAGCGGTACTTCCGCGCCGCGCTGGAGTCGGGGGCGCGGCCGCTGGAGCAGGCCCGAACCCGGCTGCTCTACGGCGAGTGGCTGCGCCGGGCCAAGCGCAAGACCGAGGCGCGGGCGCAGCTGGAACCGGCGGCGGAGACCTTCGAGCGAGCGGGGGCGGCGCCGTGGGCGGCCAGGGCGCGCACCGAACTCGCGGCCATCGGCGGCGGCGCGAGCACACCGGCCGCACCGGGGCCGCTCGCCCGGCTCACCCCGCAGGAGCTGCAGATCGTCCGGCTGGCCGCGCGCGGCCTCTCGAATCGGGACATCGCGGCGCAGCTCTTCCTGAGCCCGCGCACGGTGGGGCACCACCTGTACAAGGCGTACCCGAAGCTGGGTGTGGCCGCGCGCGGCGAGCTGGCGGGGCTACCGCTGGAGCCGGGGTGACACCGCGGCGAGCGCCCAGCGGGCGGCGGCCAACCCGGCGCCGCCGAGCACCGCGACCGCGGGCGAGCCGGTGACCAGCAGCAGGACCAGCAGCGCGACCAGGCCGAGCGCGAGCGCCTCCAGCTTGAAGAGCGGCCACGGCACCCCGGCGAGCGCTACCGTCGGAGCCTCGGCGAGCGGGGAATCAGGGTGCACCGCTGTCATCTCTTCACCATAGCCGTGGGAAAGTTTTCGGTCCACCGAACTTTTCTGTTCCGTGTGTCACGGGAACAGCGCGGCCCGATCTGCGAGTTACTGGTTGCATGCCACTTACAGGAGAGTACGAACCGAGTACGTCGGATTGGGCCAGGGAGCAGGCGGAGCAGTACGAGAACTCCGGCGGCACCGAGGCCACCACGCTGCGCGGGGTGCCGGTCATCCTGCTGACCACCCGCGGCGCCAAGACCGGCAAGCTGCGCAAGACCCCGCTCATGCGGGTGGAGCACGGCGGCGAGTACGCGGTGGTGGCCTCGCTCGGCGGCGCGCCCAAGCACCCGGTCTGGTACTTCAACATCAAGGCCGACCCGCACGTGGAGCTGCGCGACGGCACCGAGACCAAGGACTACACCGCGCGCGAGGTGACCGGCGACGAGAAGGCCGCCTGGTGGGAGCGCGCCGTCGCGGTCTGGCCGGACTACGCCGAGTATCAGACCAAGACCTCCCGGGAGATCCCGGTCTTCGTGCTCACGCCGCGCTGACCAGCCCGGACACCCGCCACCCGGCGCGCGCGGCGCACGTGCCGGGTGGCACCATGGACCGGGTGTCCAATCCGCTTCCGGTACTCGAGACCCAGTCCATCGCGCATCCGGCTCTGACCGCTGCCGAGATCGACCTCGCGGCGGAGCGCATTCGGCACATTATCGAGCCGACGCCGCTGCAACACAGCCCGCGGCTATCGGCGCTCACCGGTGCGACGGTCTACCTGAAGCGCGAGGACCTGACCGCGGTCCGCTCCTACAAGCTGCGCGGCGCCTACAACCTCATGGTCCAGCTCACCGACGCCGAGCGCGCCGCGGGCGTGGTCGCCGCCAGCGCGGGCAACCACGCGCAGGGCGTCGCCTACGCCTGCCAGGCCATGCGGGTGCGCGGCCGGATCTACGTGCCGACCACGACGCCCAAGCAGAAGCGCGACCGCATCCGGGTGCACGGCGGCGAGTTCGTCGAGCTCATCGCGGTCGGCGAGAACTTCGACGCGGCCGCAGCGGCCGCCGCCGACGACGTGGCGAGCACCGGGGCCACCATGGTCCCGCCCTTCGACGACCCGCGCACCGCCGCCGGGCAGGGCACCATCGCCGCCGAGTTCCTGACCCAGCTGGAGCTCGCGCCGGACCTGGTGGTGGTTCCGGTGGGCGGCGGCGGCTGCCTCGCCGGAGTCGGCACCTACCTGCGCGAACGCTCCCCGCAGACCGGCATCCTCGGGGTCGAGCCCGCGGGCGCGGCCTCGATGACGGCGGCGCTGGTGGCGGGCGGGCCGGTGACGCTGCCGGAGATCGACCCGTTCGTGGACGGCGCCGCCGTCCGGCGGATCGGGGCGGTGCCGTTCGCCGCGGTCACCGAGTTCGGCGGGCGGGTGGTCTCGCACGGCTCGCTGCCGCTGCTCGCGGCGCCCGCGGGCGGCACCGGCGACGGCGACTTCGGGCTCATGCAGATCGACGAGGGCGCCATCTGCACCGCCATGCTGGAGCTGTACCAGAACGAGGGCATCATCGCCGAGCCCGCGGGGGCGCTCGCCACCGCGGCGCTCGCCGAGATCGCGGTGGAGCCGGGCTCGACCGTGGTGGTGCTGGTCTCCGGCGGCAACAACGACGTCTCCCGGTACAACGAGATCATCGAGCGCTCGCTGGTGCACCAGGGGCTCAAGCACTACTTCCTGGTGGACTTCCCGCAGGAGCCCGGCGCGCTGCGCCGCTTCCTGGACGAGGTGCTCGGCCCGGACGACGACATCACCGTCTTCGAGTACGTCAAGCGGAACAACCGGGAGACCGGGGCCGCGCTGGTCGGCATCGAGCTCGGCGCCGCCGACTGCCTGGACGCGCTGCTGCGGCGGATCGAGGACTCGCCGATCAACTGCGAGCGCCTCGACCCCGGCTCCCCCGCCTACCGCTACCTCACCTGACCGGAAATGATCGCGATCACCGCTGTCCGGCGCCGAGTTCGGCATCCCGTACGGCGACCACCTCGAGGCTGCCCTGCGCGTGGTCGGCCAGGGCAGCCTGGACCTCCTCGAATTTGAAGGCGGTCGCGTTCCGCGGTTCGGCCGCCCAGGCGATCCCGGCCGCCCAGATGCGGTCGGCCTGTGTCGGCGATGGGTCGACGGCGAGTCGTAGCCAAACTCCCGCCCAGTAGTGGTGCCCGCGACGCTCGCACCATTCAATGCCGACGTCCTCGAGGTAGGTCCGCTCGCGGACCCCAGAGAACTCATCCCACAGGGTCTTCCAGATCAGCGTGAAATCGGGGTCTTCGGGCTCGTTGAAGACGCGAATGCCGAGCTGGAAGAACATCGGGTCCCGAGTCGCGACGCCGAGGTCACGCCAGATGGGGATCCAGGCCGGTCCACGTTCCGCGGCACCGGCCAAGACCTCCCAGATCGCCGCCGCCACAGCTGGGCTCCCGACGGCCATCTTCGATAGCCTGTTGCTGATCCCGTAGATGCGGTGCCGAAACGTCTCGACGGAGATCGCTATCTCAAGGAGCACCTTGGACGTCGGCTCCTCGGCGTAGATGAACCACCAGATATGCCACCAGGTGCGGACTCGCGCCGATCTCCGGAGCCACCGGATGACATGCTCCCGGAGCGCGGGCTCCATGCTGAGGCCGGGGTAGCGCCCGCTCTCCACCGCGACCGCCCACAGGAATCCGACCTTGCTGTCCTCGTCCGCCATCTCGTCGAACCAGGCCGCGAGCAGATTCGTCGCCTTCTCGCGCCCGGCCTGCACCATCACCAGATCGAACACCGCGGGCCACTGATCGTCCCGCAGGTTGTTCTGCAGCCAGGTTTCGGCACGTTCCTGCCGCTCGGCCGGGACCAGCTCGAGCTTCACCAGGTGCCGGAAGACCTGCCCCCAGCCCCTACGGGGAACCGCCAGCCAGTCGAGCGCGAGCGCAGCCAACTCCTGCCGATGCCGCCCCTCGGCAGCGGAGCTGGCCGCTCGCCAGACATAGCTCCAGGTGACGGCATCCGGCCTGTTCTCCAGCCATTCGTAGGACAGCCGCTCCAGCTCCGGTCGGCACGACTCGGCGCGCTCGGCCAGGTAGGTGTAGAGGTGACCCCAGCCCATGTCGCTCTCGGGATTTGCCCGCAGCCACTCCAGCGACTCCCGGAAGTGTCCAGTCCGGACGACACTCGGAGCGATGTCATACATCTGCCGGGTGATGTACGACCAGCGGTCGGTGTTGACGAAGTAGGGCAGGTTTTCCATCGCATACCGGATCAGTTCGGCATCTTCCTCGGCAACTCCCCGGGCGAGGAGCACCCACACGCTCGCCCAGCCCTTCGATGCCGGGTTCGCGGCGAGCCACGCACGGCCGAGCCGTTGAATTTCCGGGGCACTGCGCTGGGTGTCCGACAGCGCGTCGAGCATGAAGGGCCATGACGCGTGGTCGATATCGCGCTCCAAGATGGTCATGATTCGGCTCAGCAGGTCGGAATCGATGACGGCATGGGGCGAATTCAGCTGCCGTCCGAGCGCGGTCCGGTATTCGTGATTTCGGAACTTGAACCACGTGAGCGTCGTCGCGAAGAGCGAGTTGGCAGCGGGATCCGTCGGGTACCGCAGCAACCAGTGATTGGCGGCGTGAAGGAACTCCACCGGAGCCGCCGGTGTCGCGAGCGCGACGGTCAGCCCGGGACCGTTCTCCTGGCGGATATCACGCAGTAGCCAGCTGACGGCCGCCCTGCGATCCGCGTCCGAGCGGCCGATCAATTCCGCGGTGAGCGAGCCGACGCCCTCCGGAGCGCTGTTCGGATCCCCCAGAATCTCCCTGCCCACCGCCGCGAGCTCGCCAGACTCGTCCGACCTGCGGATAAGCCGTGTGAGGAGCTGCACCCGGGCGGGATCGGCACGGTTCGCGCGCACACCGCGACCGATCATTCCGGAGATCTCGTCCTGGTGGTACCACGCGACCAGTCTCTCCACCACCAGCGCCCACTCGTCCCAGTCACTGTGCGCATCGAGGAAGTCCCGCACCCGGTCGACGGCAGCGATATCACTGCCGTCGACAATGGCGAGCAGCATGGTCACGAGGCCGGGGCTGGACGTGTTCGCCGTCTCCAACGCCTCCATCGCGATGGCGAGCGGATCCCAGCTCTGCACACAGGCGGGCGCCAGGACGTCCACGCGAATCCAGGCACCGAGGGCGTGGAATCCCAAGCGATCGGCCCGCGGCCTCAGCACCTCGGCGGCGCGAGCCAACGCCTTCGCGGCATCCTGCCTTCGCACCCGGCGACCGGCGGCGCTGCGCTTGTTCTCGGCGATGCCGAGTGGCTCGAGCAGGGCGAGCACGATGCCCGAGTGCGCATACCCGCCCTCATCCGCATCGACCGCCTCGAGCAGGGCGTTGATGAGGTGCGCGCTTCGATTGTGCGTCTTCTGCATCGAGGGATGCCAGATGTTGTAGAGAATCTCGGCGAGATGCGGGTGACTTAGCCAAACTTCACGGCGCCCGATCTTGGTGGCGCCGAAATGGAGATCGCGTTCCAGGACGGCGAGATTGTCGCGCGTCTGCGGATTGAGCTTCTCGACCGCCGCCCTCGGGTAGCCCACGTACAGCCGATTGAGCGCTATGACATGATCGATGAACTTCTCGAGTGCCGGATTCCCCATGGAGCGGATTCGCCTTCGGAACCGCCGCGCGAACACTCCGATATCGGCGTGCTGCCACCATTCGAAGAAGAGTTGCAGAGGTAGCATATTGGGTTCGCGCAGCGGTAGTTCGCGCGTGTCGCCGGTGCGTCTTAGGTACCACGTCCGCAGATCGCCCGCGAAATCGTCACTGGGAATTCCGTGGTACAGCGTCTTGATCTCGAACTCGTCGTCGTACTGCTCGCGGAAATCCGCCAGTTGCTCGCTCGGCCCGCAGCACACGACGATGGGGAGCGAATCGAATTGCCGGTGCTGCCGGACGGGGACCAGCTCGGAGATGGCGCGCCGGAAATACGCGCTGACCTCGTCGATTCCCCTCGAGAGCGGATCGTCCAGTCCGATGACGACCCGGCGCAGACCGCTCACCGCCTTGGCGAATCGCACGGCCTCCGGCAGGCCCTCGACAGCCTCCGCCAGCCAGAGCACCGTGACCTGCGGACTGGCGTTGAGCCGTGCCAGTGTCTGCAGGAGCAGGATACTTTTTCCCGCTCCCGAGGGACCTTCAATCCAGAACAGGGGAATCCGCGCCCCGAACGAGACCTGCGGGCTGGACGCGAGACTCTCGTACCAGTCCCAGAGGCTGGCTGCGACTCTATCCACACGCTCGCCGCCGGGAGCGAAGTAACCCTCCCGGAGGTGGCTGATAGTCGGCTGACTGGACACCAGAAATCCGTCCGCCAGCAGATCGACCTCGGTGGGTTCCCGATCCTCCTGCGACAGAACTATGAATGGTGTGTCCGTCGCTGACCGGCGCGCCGAAGACAGCTCGTGCGCTATCTCTCCGGCCAGCGAACTGCGCCCCGCCGCGTCGGCCATGATGTGCCTGATCCACTTGTCGATCAGCGCCTGCGGTTGCCGTATCCGGTACTCGGTCGTCAGAATGCTGATCAGTTCGCCGTGCGGATCCGGTTCGTTCGAGAACTCCAGTGCTTCGACCACCGCCTCCGCGATGGTTGGATCGGGCTGCTGCTGGGCCCAGGCCAACGCCGCATTCTCTTTCGCCGCGATGTCCGATCGGATGTAGCAGATCCGGAAACGCAGCCGTGCGACCAACGACTGCTCGACCCGCTCGGCCAGTTGGCGCACCTCGAGCAGCACGTTGAGCGCGGAATGCAGCTGCCGCACATTGAGGGTCTGCTTGACCTCCGACGTGAACCAGGTCTCGTCGCCGAAGATAGCGTAGTCCGCGATCTCTTCGTAGCGCAGGTCGGGCATCTCCGAGGAGATCTCGCTGGCGGCGCGGAGGTAGTTCAGCAGCGCTGTATGCACCTGATAGTCGAAGCCCGATATGCTGTGCTGGCCGCCGCTTGTGCGCGCGGCCACCTTGCTCTGCCGGACAGCCTCGATCAACGTCGTCACATTCGACGCCCGTATGCGATTTTCTGCCGCCATTGTGTTCTCCAGAAATCTATAGGGCCGCTCGCACAGGCGCGATCGAGTCGATATATTTTTCGATTCGGAGTCGGGCAACCCCACTTCTGTAGGTTTTCCGTTTATCACCCCGGTACAGCTGTTCCAATATTTCGGACACACGCAATACTGTCGGCTGTGCCGCCGTGGGAATCGGCAGACTTTCCGCGATCTGCTCCGCCGCCCAGGACAGGGCTCCCTCGAGCGCGTCGATGTGCGATATTGCGTCCGCCTGGTTGGCGAGCAGGCAGTCCAGGGTGTGCCCGGCATTCGGGTCGGTGAAGGTCGTCGGGTTCCAGATCGCGTGCCCGTCCCGGGAGACGTACGCTCGGGTCGACCACTGCGATGTCCTGTTCGCCGCTGTCAACCGCTCGCTGTCGTAGTCGCCCGGCGGCCCCAGCGAAGCCAGCCCCGCCAGGCAGGAGGCCGCCGCAACGTTCTCGAATTCGAAGTCGGAGAGCGAGCCTTCGCCGCGGATAGGCGCCCCGATCGTATAGACATTCGCGGGCCACGGATCGCCGAGCTGCCCATCCGTCAGATGCGGATTACCGATCCGCTCGCGCAGCTCGTCCGCCAGCCCGTCGAGCGAGCGATCGGCGCGAGCGTCGACCTGGGCCGCCCTCCACTCCCGCGCGCGACGCAGATCGCTCACAGAGTGCGCCAGCTCTGGGACCGGCCAGGCGCCGACGGCCTCGATCTGCGCGAGTACGACGACCGCCCAGGGATACATCCGGACCCGCATGACGCCGGAGGCTCCGCCGGGGCCGGAGAGCGTAACCGGCTCCCACCACTGGAATGGTAGGCGTCGCGCGTACGCGGCATCCCACCGGATTCCGTGCATTTTGCTCGGCGCGGCGAGGTACGACGACCAGAAGCGGGACCAGTGCTTCCGCTGCGGATAGTGATTCCAGGGCATGGTTAGGTTCGGGTTATAGGAATCGAAGAGGGCGCGGTAGCCCGCCGACGTGATCAGCTTGCCTCGGTTCTCGGCGAGCAGCTCGGGGTAGATGGTCGTCCAGCTGATCCGGAACGCCACTTTCGTCACTCGTGCCATCGTTCCTCCGCTATAGTGTCCGAGACTCCTTGCTACGGTAAGGGAATGGCCGGCATTGCCGGCCATTCGTCTTTCATCAGGAGCTCTGGATCGCTGACACGGTCTGCCCGGGGTCGCCCACCTCCGGCCGCGGGACCACCTCGACCTCGCCGACATCACCGGCGACCCAGCTCAGCCGCGCCTCGCTGGATCTCCAGATCTTCTGCCATATCCGGCACGTCCGGCCGTCGACTACCCAGTTCTCCACGCTCTCGAGCAGCTCGCTGCTCGCCGAAAGCCGTATCCGAGGAGCGATGAGCACCGTGTCCTCGGCGCTGTCGGCAATCAGCAGCGCTCCGCGGCCGTCGTACATCACTTTGGGAAACGTCGATCGGAATCCGGCGAGATCCCGCAGCGCGAGTTTGCGCAGCAGTGTCCTCGGGTCGTCCCGCTCGGCGGGAACCGCTGCCCAGTGCCACACTCGTGAGACGGCCACCGCCGCCACCCACAGCAGTGTGGCAATGGCGAAACTATAGGTGAAGACCAAGAAGATGTCATTGAATCCGTAGCTCTTCAGGTAGTCTCGCCGCTCTCCCGGCGGCAGCCACTGCGTGATCGTCGGATAGACCTTTGCCATCACGAGCGACAGGAATACGCCCGCGACCGCAGTGAGACCGACATTCGCGATGGTGCTTTCGGTGGCCAATTCCTTCTGCACGCCTGCGCCGATCCCCGCCAGCCGCAGCAGGAACCAGAACGTGAGAAGTACGATCAGGCCGGGGGCGAGCAGGAGCGTGGGCACCCCCACCACCTGCAGAATGTCCGACTCGCCGAATACCTCGACCGTGAACGGGATCGTGGCAGCGAGGCGGTGTGGTTTTGGCGTCCCGGGGTTACGTACCTCGGCCTCGACGACTGCCGCGCGCGGACCGGGGACCACCGCCCGCATGGCATCGATCTGAACAGGTAGCAGCACTTCTTCCCGCGGGAGCATGGTGTAGGAACAACCGGTTCCCCGTTGCCGCTCCACTGCGAGCACGGTCTGTCCGCCGGGACACTGCACCGTCAGCGTCACCGAATTCGGGGCCGTGATCGAGAGGCTGGTCAGCTCGATCGCGTCGTTCCGCTGGTTGACGATCTTCACCAGCGCGGTCGCTGTCCGGTTCTCGTTCACCGTCAAGTCCGCGGCAAGTATGGAAAGTTCGACCAGGGCGGGAGCGGCGGACGAGGTGACGAGGACCTTCCCAACCGTGATGTCGGGACCGGCTCCGGCAGCGCCAGACACCGGTGTCTTTTCCACGATGAAAGCTATGGTGACGTCATTGCCACTTCCCTCCCTGATACGGGTAGCCGTGAAGCCGATCACGGCTGCCCGCCCGGCCTCGATCACCAGCTCGGGATTCGGCAACTCCACGCGCACCGAATCATTCGACGGTCTGGCCATGAGCCGGACTCGGGTCGAAACCGCGCCGGGATTACTGATCTCCACCAAACCGGAGGCCGATTCGTCGGGAGCCAAGGTGAGTTCGCCGGGCGTCGCGATGAAGCCTCCTGGGTCTGCCCGTACCGAGGCGAATCCGGGGCTCAATAGCTGCAATCCGGCTGCCAGGACCAGTAACACGGCGGCGATGCCGAATTTCACACTTCCCCCGAGTCGCTGGGCGGGCTGCCTCGGAGCAGCCTGACAGCGTACTCATCCGGCGAGAGCTCACGAATTTTGTGGCATTACTCAGGGTCAGAGTAGGATACGGAGTCCGGATTCTCTGTCGGTCGAACGATCGACATCGGATCCGCCCCGCTCACGCCGCGGAGCGGGTGGCGGGCGCGAGCTCGGCCCCGGTGCCGCGCAGGCAGCCGACGATCAGCGGGAGCAGCCAGGCCACGGTGGAGATGTCGAGGCCGAAGAACGGCAGCGTGAAGCGGTTGTGCACGAAGCCGACCGAGATGCCGGAGCGCGGGTCGACCCAGCCGAACGAGCCGTTCAGCCCGATGTGGCCGAAGCCGGTGTGCCCGCCGGGCACCGGGATGGAGTGGTACCCGAGGTGCCACATCATCGGCAGGTAGAACAGCGCGTGGTCGAGCTGGTAGCTGCGCACCTTGCGCATTTCGTGCAGCGTGTGCCCGGAGAGGTAGCGCTTGCCCTGTACCGTGCCGTCGCCCGCGAGCGCGCCGTACACGGTGGCCAGCGCGGAGGCGGTGCAGACGCCGTTCGCGGCGCCCTGCTCGGTCTGCAGCAGCGAGGGCTGCGCCCCCTCCAGGATGGCCTCCAGCCCGGGCACGAAGAGGCAGCGCACGGCGGCCCCGACCACGCCGGGGATGCCGTGCCCGCGGCCGAGCACCAGCGCGGCGATCGGGCTGCGGGCGGCGCTGAGCTGGGTGCCCGCCATCGGCGCGTAGCGGGTGGCGGAGCCGGGGCTCGGGTAGCCGAGGTGCAGCCCGTCCCGGATGCCGAGCGGCTCGGTGACCTCCTCGCGGAAGAGCTGCCCCATGCTCTTGCCGGTGACCGAGCGGGCCAGCCCGCTCATCAGCCAGCCGTAGGTGAGCGCGTGGTAGGTCGGGGTGCCGAGCAGGTGGTCCGGCGCGGCGGCGGCCAGCCGCTGCTCCATGAGCTCGTGGTCGAGCACCTCGGTGGTGTTCCGCGCGACCTGCCGCAGCGCGGAGAGCCCGGCCCGGTGCGTCATGACCTGCTCGACGGTGATGGCGGCCTTGCCGTTGGCCCCGAACTCCGGCCAGTACTCGGCCACCGGCGCGTAGTAGTCGATCAGCCCGCGGTCGGCGAGCCGGTGGATCACGGTGGCGGTGATGCCCTTGGTGGCGGAGAAGACCACGGTGCCGGTGTCGGCGGTCCACGGCCGGTCGCCGCCGTAGCCGGTCCAGATGTGGGCGAGCGGTTGTCCGTGCCGGTACACCGCGAGCGCGGCCCCCGCGTCCCTGCGGTGGCCGAAGACCCGCGCGAAGGTGCGGACCAGCGGGGCGAACTCGGTGCCGGCGCTGCCGCCGACACCGTCCGGTAGCTCGGCGCAATCGCCGGCGGAAGCAACGGTGCTCATAGAACAACGGTAGTCGGGTGTTTCCACTCCGGCAATCACCCGTCCGAGACGGTGATTCAATTGTTCTCGCAGGCCAGCAGTGTGAAGGAGTGCCCGGGGAGCACGGTTCCGGCACCGTCGGGCGAACTGTCCGGCTCGGCCGAGGCCAGTACTGTGACGCCGGTCACCGGTACCGTCGCCGGTTCGGTGCCGAGGTTGCAGGCCAGCTCGAGGCCGCCGCGGGTGATCACGATCCAGTTCGCGCGCTGGTCGTAGCGGACCGCGTGGTCCGGAATCCAGGTGCCGGTGAACTCCGGCCGCAGCCGGCGCACCGCGAGCAGATCGCGGTATAGCTCGAGCAGGCGGGCGCGGGACGGGTCGGCGGATTCGGTCCAGTCCAGCTTGCTGCGGGCGAAGGTCTCCGGGTCCTGCGGGTCGGGGACCTCGGCGGCGGCCCAGCCGTGCTCGGCGAACTCCGCCTTGCGGCCTGCTGCGGTGGCGGCGCCGATCTCCGGGTCGGTGTGCGAGGTGAAGAAGAGGAAGGGCGTGCGCGCGCCCCACTCCTCGCCCATGAACAGCATCGGGGTGAAGGGGGCGAGCAGCACCAGCGCGGCCTTGACCGCCAGCTGGCCGTCGGTGAGGTTCATCGACGGCCGGTCGCCGATCGCCCGGTTGCCGATCTGGTCGTGGTCGCAGGTGTAGCCGAAGAGCGCTGAGGGCGGGGTCGTGCTCCGGTCCACCGGGCGGCCGTGCCTGCGCCCGCGGAAGCTGGAGTAGCTCCCCGCGTGGAAGAAGCCGCGGGTCAGCGTGGTGGCCAGGCACTCCAGGCTGCCGAAGTCGGCGTAGTAGCCCTGCCGCTCGCCGGAGACGGCGGTGTGCACGGCGTGGTGGAGGTCGTCGTTCCACTGTGCGGTGAGGCCGTAGCCGCCCGCGGCGCGCGGGGTGATCAGCCGCGGGTCGTTGAGGTCGCTCTCCGCGACCACGGTGAGCGGGCGGCCGACCCTGGCGCTGAGCACCGCGACCTCGGTGGCCAGCTCCTCGAGCAGGTGCGCGGCGGTGCGGTCGACCAGGGCGTGCACCGCGTCCAAGCGCAGCGCGTCGAGGTGGAAGTCGCGCAGCCAGCGCAGCGCGTTGTCCAGGATGTGCCTGCGCACGTGGTCCGAGCCGGGGCCGTCCAGGTTCAGGCTCTGGCCCCAGGTGTTGCGGCCGTCGGTGAGGTAGGGGCCGTATTTCGGCAGGTAGTTGCCGGAGGGGCCGAGGTGGTTGTAGACGACGTCGAGCGCCACCGCGAGCCCGCGGGCGTGGCAGGCGTCGACGAAGCGCTGCAGCCCGGCGGGGCCGCCGTAGGAGTCCTGCACCGCGTACCAGAGCACGCCGTCGTAGCCCCAGTTGTGCGTGCCGTCGAAGGCGTTCACCGGCATCACCTCGACCACGGTGACGCCGAGGCCGACGAGGTGGTCCAGCTTGCCGATCGCGGCGTCGAAGGTGCCCTCCGGGGTGAAGGCGCCGATGTGCAGCTCGTAGAAGACCGCGCCTGGCAGCCCGCGGCCGGGCCAGGCGGCGTCGGTCCAGAGCTCCGGGTCCGGGCTCCAGAGCGCGGAGCGGCCGTGCACGCCGTCCGGCTGCCACGGCGAGCGCGGGTCGGGCAGGACGGTGGGGTCGTCGTCGAGCAGGAAGCCGTAGCGGGCGCCGGGGGCGGCCGGGACCTCGGCCCGCCACCAGCCCGCGTGGTCGCGGCGCATGGGGTGCACCGCGCCGTCGAGATCGAGCCGGACCAGATCCGGCCGGGGCGCCCACACCTCGAAGAGAGTCACCCGGCCAGGATTCCACGATCGCGGCCGGTGTGCCGGGAACGGGAAAGGCCGCCGGTCCAGTGGACCGGCGGCCTCGTGACCCGCGCGGTGGGCACCCCTCGCCCCCACCGCCGGGAGCGCTACAGGATCTCGATCTGCAGGTAGTACTCGGCATTGCCGCGCGTCGGCGCGATATCGAGGACGTAGTCGCCGGAGAGCGGCAGCCAGACCTCGGTGTAGGTCTCCTCGATCGCCAGGATGGTGCCGTCCGGGGCGATCAGGGTGAAGGTCGCGTTGTCCTCGACCGAGCCGAGCCCGGCGCTGAACAGCTGGCCGGAGCGGGCCTCCAGGATGTAGGTGTCCGAGTCGCCGCGGACGACGGCGCCGCCGATGCCGCCGCTGCTGGTGCCCGGCTGCAGCTGCAGCTCGGTGAAGACGCCTGCGGCAGCCTGGCCCGACGCACCCGCGATGGTCAGCGCGGCGGCGGCCGCCAGCGCGGTGAACGCGAGGGCCAGCAGCCGGAACTGGGCGCGAAGGACGTTCATTGTCTCTCTCCTGTGTGTCTCGGTCGGTGTGTTGAGGAAAGAATGCGGTCTCCCGCTTTTCGCGCCCTTAACATCCGGTCAACGCGCACACTGGGGTGATGGCGAGGGTGGGCGTGCAGCAGGGGGAACTGCGGTTGGACGGCGAGCCGTGGTGGCCCGCCGGGCTGAACGCCTACCAACTCGCCACGAACTGGTCGATCAACCGCGGCTGTGGGGCCCAGGTCGACCTGGACGCGTATTTCGCTGCGCTGCACCCTGATTCGCTCACCCGGTTCAATGCCTTCGAGTCGCTGGCCACGCACAAGGTGACCGGCGCGCGGGACTGGGCCCCGATCGACGCGGTCTTCGCCGCCGCCGAGCGGCACGGCCAACTGCTGATCCCGGTCCTCACCGCGCAGGACGGCGCCTGCGAGGACGAGCAGTTCAAGCAGTACAACTGGTACACCGACGGCTGGCGCGGCCCCTTCGCCGCCTGGACCGCGGCCGCCACCGCCCGCTGGCACGGCTCCCCCGCGCTCGCCGCCTGGGAACTCGTCGGCGAACCCGAGCCGGGCGTCTGCCCAGACGGCGACTGCGCCTGGAACGCCCGCACCTGCCCGCCCGACGCCGCCGCCGTCCTGCGCGCCTTCATGGACGAGGCGGGCGCGATCGTCCGGGCGAACTCGCCGGACACCCCGATCACCGCCGGACTCCTCGGCGGCGGCCAATGCGGCTCCGCCGGTGACGAATACGGGTTCATCGCCGAGTCGCCGTACGTCGACATCATGCAGTACCACGACTACGGCGCCGACGGCGTCCCGCTCCCCGGCGACCAGTGGAACGGCCTCGCCCGCCGCATCGAGCAGGCGCGGGCCGCCGGTAAACCGCTGCTGGTGGCCGAGATCGGGCAGCACAGCGACCAATCACCGGCGTCCCTGGCCCAGCGCGCCGCCGACATCGAGCGCAAGATCGACGGCCAGCGCGCCGCGGGCACCGCGGGCGCCCTGCTCTGGGCCTTCGTCCCCGACCCGCGCCCGGGCGAGCAGACCTACGACATCGGCCCCAGCGACCCGCTCTTCACCCTCCTCGCCGGCTAATACTGCAATGGCACTCAGGCAAGCTACCTCACCTGAGTGCCGTTGCAGCACTTAGCCATGATTCAGACTCTCTCACTGGTCAAGCCCGCAAACAACGGGCCCTGCCACAAAGTCTGACGCGCGACAGCCCCACATCATCCGCGGCTACTTCGGCGCACCCGCGTCCGCTACACCCGAATCGAGGAAACCGAATAGTTCCAGGTCAATAACTATTGGCGTTCGTCTGCTCGTGGTGGTGGAGTCGGAGTCGTAACCAAGCTATTGAAGCTGTGACGGCGCACAGTCAGGTAGGACTTTGACGGCCGCTCAAATCTCGGCGATATTGCCGAGCAGATTTCTGGTAGCCCTGCATGGCTTGTCCGCCGATCAATCGACATACAAGCGTTTAGTTTACTGCTAGCCTACTGCTGATCAGCGTACCGTTACCAACATGTCAGGAGAACCATGAAGACTCGACTTTGGATCGCTGCGGTTATTGCTGGCTTGCTGTGCGCACCTAGTGCGACGGCGGCGGCCGAACCTGCCGCGGGATCTGCACGCGACGCCGAATTTGTCACCAACAATCTTGGCGAGGTTAAGCTTGACTTCATCAAGAAATACTGTGTGCGCTCCAAGAATAATTACGAGGTATTTGATGACTGGAATTGGCCAGCCTACGCGCTCTGCGTGCTGCTTGGTGGACAGGTGAAAGACCGCAGACCGTAGTTCAAGAATCGAACACACCTGCTTAACCCTGGCCTGCTCCAGACGCCCTCCTACGCCGAATCACTGATTCGAGCGGCGTACCCGGACAACGAGTCGTCCGATATAGGTCGTCGCGTCCAGATGCGACTACATCGCCAGAAGCTCGCCACCCGAGAGCGGCGGCCCACTCGAATGGCCGCTCTGCTGGACGAGCAGATCCTGCACCGGATCGTCGGCAGCCCAGCGATCATGGCTCAGCAGCTGAAACATCTCGCCGACATCGGCACGCGCGACAACGTTGAATCAGAGTGGTGCCCTTCGCTGCGGGTGTCCCGCTCGGTGACCTTACAGGCCCGTTCACCATCCTCGACTTCGACCAGGGCACGAAAGCAAGCACGAACCATCGGTCGTCTACGTCGACAGCTACACCGGTGACCTCTACCTCGAGCGGTCCGAAAGCGTGGATCGATATCGAATCGCCTTCGAGACCTGCGCCCGCTTAGAGTTGAACCCGCAGCAGACACGTGACCTGCTCCGGCAGGTGGCAAGGAAATACGGGCGGTGACCGTTGATTTCGCGGGGCGCGCTGGTTCAAGTCCACCAAGAGCGGCAGCAAAGACTGTGTCGAAGTCGCTTTTCGCGGGTGTTCAGGTCGGTGTCCGAGACTCTAAAGACATCGAGCGTGGGCATCTGACGTTCTCCGCGAGCGCCTGGGTGCCTTCACCTCCGCGATCGCAGGCGGGGATTTCGACGTGCGGCAGCGGTAGCCCGCTCAATTGCGATCCCGCTCCGGGATGACCCGGTACAGCCGCCAATCCGGCTGATCCTGACCGTCGTTCGGCGCCTCCAACTCCAGAACCCCCACCTCCCCACCGTTCTCGTAGATGGTCGGGTAGCGGCGGTTGACGGCGTCGGCGGTGCCGCGGCCGACCGGGGGGACGGCGAGGATGTAGCGGACGCCGTGCGCGGCGGGGTCGCTGAGGACGGTGATGAAGTCCTCGTCGGAGGGGATGACGAACTGCTTCGGGTGGTCCGAGGCGACCACGACGCCGAAGCCGGAGACGGTGTCGGTGACGACCGAGCCGTCCGGCAGGTCCTGGGCGTCGAGGTAGTCGGCGATCTGCCGCTCGGTGCGGAAGGTGGCGAGGATGCGGCGCTCGGTGTCGACCGTCGGCGCGGTGTCGCCGGGGCCGGTGAAGAGGCTGCGCAGGGCGTACTGCTGCACCGAGATGGTCGGTTCGGCGAGGCCGACGGCGGTGATCGGCAGGCCGAGCACCAGGAGGGCGGCGCCGAGCGCGGCGGCGAGGCGGGCCCGCGGGACGGCGGCGGCGCGGGGGCGGGCATTGCGGCCGGGTCGCCGGGCGACGGGGGCGCCCGCGGGCGGGCTGAGCTGGAGGGCGTAGACGCAGACGAGCGGGAGGCCCGCGATGTAGAAGCGGAGCAGGGGGAAGGTGGCGCCGTTGAAGTAGGCGTACGCCTGGAAGGCGAGCACCGAGCCGAGGATCAGCGTCGGCACCAGCACCTCGACGTCCCGGCGGCGCCACCCGAGCGCCAGCGCGACCGGCGCGATCAGCGGCAGCGCGGGGGCGAGCACCAGCAGCCCGGCGGCGGAGAAGCCGAGCGCGGCGAGCCCCTGCTGCGCCGCGCCGCCGGACTGCTCGATGATGGCGGCATTGCCGTAGGCCGAGCTGAACTGGGCCAGCCCCTCGCCGGTGAGCAGCCAGCTGGTGACGAACCAGGTGAGTACCGCCAGCGCGCCCGGCCCGATCAGCAGCAGCGCGTCCAGCACGCCCGCGGCGATCCGGTCGCCCCGCTTGCGACCGCGGCCCGCCCGGTAGCTGCGCAGCGCGACGAAGGCGGCGGTGACCGCGATCGGCACCACCGCGTCGTACCTGGCCAGGTAGCCGAGCCCGAGCGCGGCGCCCGCGGTGATCAGGTCGTGGATGTCGTCGGTGCAGACCCAGCGGATCAGCCTGCGCACCGCCCAGCAGACGCAGAAGACGAACGGCGCCTCGCTCATCCCGGTCAGGGCGTAGCAGAGGATCATCGGGTTCACCGCGAAGACCGCGGTCACCAGCACGGTCAGCCACCGGGGCGCGCCGCGGTCGACGCCGACCCCGTACACCTGCACCACCGCGCCCGCCATGAAGAGCGCGGAGACCACCACCCCGGCCACGCCGTACCGGGTGAGCGCGGGCAGCCACGGGCTCAGCGCCACCAGCGGCAACTCCAGCAGCGCGGTGAGCGGGGTGAAGACGAAGCCGATGGCGGCCAGGTGCGGGTCCCGGCTGAAAAGCACCGCCTGCACGGCCTGCACCCGGCTCAGCGCGTCACCCATGAGGTAGCCGTGCCGCACCGCCAGCACCCAGCCGAGCGCCAGGTAGACCAGGGCGGCGCAGGCGAAGAGCAGCGGGACCGCGCGCGACCTCATGGCGCGGGCTCGTCGGTGGTGACCTCCAGCCCGTGCGCGGTCTTCTCCCAGTACGACGGGTTGCGCAGCAGCTGCCAGACCCCCTTGATCGCGGCGATGCTCATCATGAACCAGTAGATCGGCACGGTCAGGCAGGCGACGACGAGCCGGGGGTCGCGGCCCTCGCGGCAGCCGATCAGGTTCATGTAGATGGTCAGCGCGTTGCCGAGCACCAGGCTGATCAGCGCCGGGTAGTAGACCGCGGGCGGGAAGACCCAGGCCACCGCGCGCGGCTGGCCGAGCAGCCAGAGCACCAGCACCAGCCAGAAGATCGCGTTCACGCAGGCGATCAGCGGGGTCCCCGCGAGCAGCAGGGTGAAGCGCAGGAAGGCGGCGGGGCCGATCGAGCGCCAGAGCCGCACCGGGTGCCTGGTGTGCACGAGCCAGGACTGGAGATACCCCTTATACCAGCGGGAACGCTGGCGCAGCCAGTTGATCGGGTCGCTGTTGGCCTCCTCCCAGGTGATCGAGTTCAGCACCGCGGTGCGGTAGCCGTTGATCGCCAGCCGTACCCCGAGGTCGGCGTCCTCGGTGACGTTGTACGGGTCCCAGGCGCCGATGTCGTCCAGCACCCGGCGGAGCAGGTGGTTGGAGGTGCCGCCGAGCGGGATCGGCGCGTTCACCCGCATGACGCCGGGCAGCAGGTAGCTGAACCAGACGTCGTACTCCACGGTGAACCAGCCGGTGAGCAGGTTCTGCCTGCCGTTGCGGAAGGCGAGCTTGGCCTGCACGCAGGCGGTCCTCGGGTCCGAGCGGGCGAAGGTGGCGACCACCTTGCGCAGTTGCAGCGGGTCCGGGACGTCCTCGGCGTCGTAGATGGTGAGGATCTCGCCGGTGGCGAAGTGCAGCCCGTAGTTGCAGGCCTTGGGTTTGGTGCGCGGGTCGGCGGCGGGGACGAGCACGACGGTGGCCACCTGCTCGACCCCGGCGGCGGCCGCGGCGGCGATGGTGGTGTCGTCGTCCTCCTCCAGCAGCAGCAGGATCTGCAGTTTGTCCTTCGGGTAGTCCAGCGCGCGCATGGCGGCGATGAGCTGGCCGATCACCTCGGTCTCGTCGTAGGCGGGCATGAGCACGGTGTAGGGCGGGAGCTCGGCGTCCGGGACGGCGCGCGCCTCGTCGTCGTCGATGGTCACGATGGCGTCGGCGGGCAGCCCGCGGCGGAAGATCAGCAGCCGGTCCAGCAGCGCGGCGACGTAGGCCAGCGTGCTCGCGGCGGTGAGCGTGGTCAGGGTGGGGATCGGGGCGAAGATCCCGCCCGCGATCAGCGCCGCGAGCAGCGCGAGCGCGATGCTGCGCTGCCAGGGGGTGAAGGGCACCGCCGCCGAGGCGCTCGGGGTGCGCTCGCGCAGCCCGGAGACGGCGTCGTGCAGCGCGGCGGCGCGGAACTCGGGGTCGGTCACGGCGCCTCCCACTGCTCGGCGACCAGTGCCCTGCCGAAGGTGGTGAGCAGGTCGACGTCCTTGTACTCCGGCTTGTCGTCCACCGCGACGGCGTTGCCGCGCATCAGGATCGTGAAGCTCTGCCCGGCGATCGAGCCCATGTTCGGCGTCGGCTCGGGGAACGGGGCGTCCGGGTCGTGGTTGTCGACCGCGATCACCCGCACCGACTCCACCACCGCGCCGCGCTGCCAGATGAAGCTCAGGTAGGTCCAGGTGAGGAAGAGGTTCTCGTCCACGATGGTGTAGATGCGGCCGGTCTGGCCCGGGGCGAGCTCGATGGTGAGCGGGTCGGAGCGGCGGGCGTAGATGGTGGAGTACAGGGTCTGCCCCGGGTAGACCTGGAGATTGAAGACGTCGTCGGTGTTCAGCGTGTCGACCACCAGGGTCCGCCTGCGGCCCTTGGAGTCCCAGGCGTCGACCACGCGGTCGGCGGTCACCACCTGGCGGACCAGGGTGGCGTCGGCGCCGAAGTACTGCGGCGCCCAGTCCAGCCGGGCGAAGCCGGTCTGGGTCCAGCCGTCCGGGACGTTCAGCCCCGGACCGCCTGCGAGCGGCGGGCCGGTGCCGATCCGCTGGTCGATCGGCGGCGGCAGCGGCAGCAGCGCGAGCGCGAGGGTGACGGCGCCGAGCAGGATCAGCGCGGGCCACGGCCGGGCGACGGTCGGCTCGCGGCGCGGCACCAGGTGCGCGTTCGGCTCCTTGAAGCGGATGGTGTGCCAGATGAAGTAGAGCCCGACCGCGGCCGCCGCGACGGCGGCGGGCAGCTGCTGCACGAACGGGTTGGGGATGCCCGTCGTCAGCAGGTCCAGCACGCCGACCAGCGCCAGCCCGACGAGCAGCCCGACCACCGCGCCGAGCAGCCCGCGCCGCCAGGTCCGCGCCACCGCGATGCCCGCGC
Organism: Nocardia sp. NPDC057353; assembly: GCF_042667085.1. Taxonomy (NCBI): domain Bacteria; kingdom Bacillati; phylum Actinomycetota; class Actinomycetes; order Mycobacteriales; family Nocardiaceae; genus Nocardia; species Nocardia sp. NPDC057353. The sequence continues at coordinate 21,703 of NZ_JBHVAK010000025.1, read as the reverse complement.
AGAACCCGACGAACAGCACCGAGACCAGCGCCGATGCCTTCCAGTCGCCGCCGAGCAGCACCGCGATGGCCCGGTACGGCAGCGGCCCGAACAGCACCACCACCAGCCAGACCGGCCAGAACCGCCCGGTGGCGCGCAGCCCGAACATGAGCACGCAGCCGCCGAAGTAGTAGGCGACGCCCGCGTACATGTCCAGCCGCAGCAGGTCGAAGGTGTCCGGGTAGCGCGGCACCATCAACCCGACGATCACCACCGCGAGGACCAGCGCCATCCCGCCGACGATGTAGTCGACCTGGCGGTCGTGGATCGGCAGCTCCCGGTACCGGCGCCGGGCGATGCCGAGCGCGGCGACCAGCGCCAGCAGCGGCAGCATGACCAGGTACCCGATCCGCTGGCCGTTCTCCGCGGTCGGTTGCAGCCGGTCCAGCGAGGCGTCGAAGGCGATGGCGCCGCCGCCGACGATGGGCACCCAGCGCAGGGTGATCGCGAGGACCGGGTGCCGGAACCAGAGTGAGTGCTGCGCCGTGTCGGTACTCACGGCCCCGCTCACGCTCGCCGGTCCGCCCATCTCGGCGCCCTTCTCACGCTCGGTGGCCGGGGCCGCGGCGGGCCCGGGTGAGCAGCACCAGGACCGCGCCGACCAGTCCGAGGGCGAGCAGGACGCCGCCCGCGATCAGCAGCGTGGTGTGGTCGTCGGCCGGCTGCTCGGCGGGCACCGTCGCGGGCGCCTGGAGCAGGATCGGTTCTCGATCGCCGGTCTGCACCAGCACCCCGCCGCGCAGCCCGTACCAGCGGTCCGGCTCGGCGCGCAGCCAGTCCAGCAGCCGGTCGAGCGCGGCGGGGTCGCCGGTGGAGGTGGCGACCAGCAGCATCCGGTCGCCTGCCCAGGCGGCCTGCAGCGAGCCGAGCCGCTGCCCGGGCAGCTCCACGCTCTGCGCCTCGCCGCCGCCCGCGTCGGCCACCGTGACGCTGGGCCCGACGACCGTGAGCGGGAGGTGCAGCGAGTCCGGCAGCCCGCCGTCGGCGGCGATCAGGATCGCGGGGCGGTCCGAGTCCAGCGCCGCGTCCATCGGGACCAGCTCCGGGCGCAGCGGCTCCAGCGTCATCCGCTGCATCCCGGCGAGCAGCCCGAGCGCGCGGCCCGCGTCGGCCAGCGTTCCCTCGCTCAACCCCACCTGCACGCCGGGCATGAGCGCCTGCGGCAGCGCCTCGAACCCGCCGGGCACCGGCGGCACCCGGCGCACGCTCTCCACCGTGCTCTCCGGGTCGAGGGTGAGCGTGACCGGCTGCGCCACCTCGCAGCCCGCGGTCCCCGCGACCTGCAACCCGACCGCGACCTCGGTGAACCGGCCGAGCAACCGGTCCGGGACATCGATCCAGCGGTCGATCCGCCCGGAGTCCTCCACCGGCCACTGGGCCAGCGTGCTGTCCCCGATGCTCACCGTGAGCTGCCCGTTCGCCACCTCGGGCAACGGCGTGTAGTTGCCTCGCAGGTGGATGCGCACGCTGCCGGAGGGACGGCCGAGCCGGGTCTGGTCCACCGCGACCGGGATCCGGACCCGGCCGGGACCGGTCGCGCTGAGCGTGGTGACGCCGAGGTCGCGCAGCGTGACGCTGTCCGGCGCGAGCTGCGGCGCGAGCTCCAGCGACCCGGCGACCGCGTCGGTGTCGGCGGCGATCCAGGCCATGTTGCTGGTGATCAACCTGGCCTGGGTGCGCAGCTCGCCGCCGCGGCCGGTGACCGCGAGCACCGGGCCGCCGGGGGCCGTCGTCCGCAGGGTGGTGCCCGCGGTGTCGTCCTCGGTGATCACCACGCGGCGCTCCAGCAGCTCCGGCTGGTCGGCGGGGACGGTGTTGCCTGGTCCGAGCGGGCGCAGCTGCACCGCGACGGTCTGGTTGGCGTACCTGGCCACCACGGCGGTGCCGAGCTCCAGCGCGGTGGCGGTCTCGTCCGCGGACGGGGTGGCGGGCAGGTACAGGGTGAGCCGGTTCAGCACCGGCGGCAGGAAGTCCGCGATCACCGCGGGCTGCGCCTCGTCGCCGGTGTAGTCGACGGTGGCGTCCACCAGGGTGAGCGTCCCCCCGCTGTCGTCCGCGCACCAGCCCGCGTCCATGGCGGTCAGGTGCGAGTGCAGCGTGACGGTCGCGGCCCCGTTCAGCACCGGCACCCCGGCCAGCGGGAGGCTCACCGGCAGCGTGGAGCTGCCTGGCGGCACCTCGACCGAGCCGACCACCCGCCCCTGCACCTCGACGTCGATCCGCCCGGCCCCGGCGTCCGGGGCGACCTGCAGGGTGCCGCGCAGCGCGGCGGGCGCCATGCCCGGCGGAACCGGGACCACCAGCGCGACCACGTCGTCCCGGCCCTCGAAGGTCTGCGCCGCGGTGAGCCCGAGCGCGGGGAGCGGGAACTGCGCGTCCTGCCGGAGCGGCGCCGCCGCGGCGGGCGCGGCCAGCGCGAGCACCGCGACCCCGATCGCCGCGCAGCGCGCGATACCGGACCGGATCGAGCCGGCGACCGTCATGCCCACACCTCCACCACACGAGCCGAGATCAGGACGAACGACCCCAACAATAGGGCCGAAAGTCCTGGTCAGTGCCGAAGGCGGGGCGTGTCGCGGTGCCCGCGGTCCGGCTCAGCTCGTCAGGCAGCCGGGGCCGAGCAGCGCCTTGAGGTCGCCCATGAGCGCCGAGGACGGCGAGACCCGGAGCGAGTCGGAGAGCTTGAGCACGGTGGTCTTCTCCCTGGCGCCGACGTAGCGCACGTGCACGTCCGCGGTGCCGGGGTGCCTGATGAGCACCCGCTTGAGTTCGCTGACCTTGTCCGGGGTGCAGTTCCGCGTGGTCATGGTGACGGCGAGCGGCTTGGCGACGCCGATGGCGGAGAGGTCCGGCACCGCGAGGTCGTTGGCGATCAGCGAGACCCGGTCGTCGCGGACGCTGACCCGCGCCTTCACCAGCACGATGGCGTCCTCGACCACGTCCATGCCGTAGAGCTGGTACGACTGCGGGAAGAAGAGCACCTCGATGCCGCCGGTCAGGTCCTCGAGCTGGGCCGAGGCCCAGGCCAGGCCGTTCTTGTTGACCCTGCGGTTCACCGAGGCCAGGATGCCGCCGACGGTCACCTGGGTGCCGTCCTTGAGGTCGCCCTCCAGGATGGCCGGGATCTGGGTGTCGGCCTGCGCGGCCAGCACGTGCTCGACGCCGTTCAGCGGGTGCCCGGAGACGTAGAGCCCGAGCATCTCCCGCTCCAGCGCCAGCCGGTGCTTGGACTCCCACTCGTCGTCCGGCACCGAGACATTGAAGATCGAGGTGATCGATTCGTCGGCGTCCATCCCGCCGAAGAGGTCGAACTGCCCGATCGCCTCGGCCTTCTTGGTGGTCATCACCGCGTCGATGGCGTCCGAGTGAATGAGCAGCAGCCCCTTGCGCGGGTGCCCGAGCGAGTCGAAGGCGCCCGCCTTGATCAGCGACTCGGTGACCTTCTTGGTGCAGGCCACGGTGTCGATCTTGTTCAGGTAGTCGGAGAAGTCGGTGTACTTCGACTTCTCCTTGCGCGCCTGCAGGATCGAGGCCACCACGTTGGCGCCGACATTGCGCACCGCGCCGAGCCCGAACCGCACGTCGGTGCCGACCGAGGCGAAGTTCAGCTCGGACTCGTTCACGTCCGGGGGCAGCACGTGCACGCCGAGCCTGCGGCAGTCCGAGAGGTAGACGGCGGCCTTGTCCTTGTCGTCGCCGACGCTGGTGAGCAGCGCCGCCATGTACTCGGCGGGGTAGTTCGCCTTGAAGTAGGCGGTCCAGTAGGAGACCAGGCCGTAGGCGGCGGCGTGCGACTTGTTGAAGGCGTAGCCGGCGAACGGGAGGATGGTGTCCCAGAGCGCCTTGATGGCGGCCTTGGAGTAGCCGTTGGCCTGCATGCCCGCCTCGAAGCCCTCGAACTCCGCGGCCAGCACCTCGGCCTTCTTCTTGCCCATGGCGCGGCGCAGGATGTCGGCGCGGCCGAGCGAGTACCCGGCGACCTTCTGCGCGACGTGCATGATCTGCTCCTGGTACACGATCAGGCCGTAGGTCTCGCCGAGGATCTCCTTGAGCGGCTCGGCCAGCTCCGGGTGGATCGGCTTGACCTCCTGCCGCCCGTTCTTCCGGTCCGCGTAGTCGTTGTGCGCGTTCATCCCCATCGGGCCGGGGCGGTAGAGCGCGCCGACGGCGACGATGTCCTCGAAGGCGGTGGGCTGCATGCGGCGCAGCAGGTCGCGCATGGGGCCGCCGTCCAGCTGGAAGACGCCGAGCGTGTCGCCGCGCTGCAGCAGCTCGTAGGTGAGCTTGTCGTCCAGCGGCAGCGCGTCCAGGTCGATCTCGATACCGCGGTTGAGCTTGGCGTTGTCGATGGCGTCGCCGAGCACGGTGAGGTTGCGCAGCCCGAGGAAGTCCATCTTGAGCAGGCCGATGGCCTCGCAGGACGGGTAGTCCCAGCCGGTGATGATGGCGCCGTCCTGGGCCCGCTTCCAGACCGGGATGGCGTCGGTGAGCGGCTCCGAGGACATGATGACCGCGCAGGCGTGCACGCCCGCGTTGCGGATCAGCCCCTCCAGGCCGCGCGCCGTCTCGTAGATCTTGGCGATGTCCGGGTTGGTGTTGATCAGCTCGCGGACCTCGGCGGCCTCCTTGTACCGCTCGTGGTTCGGGTCGGTGATCCCGGAGACCGAGATGTCCTTCGCCATGATCGGCGGCGGCAGCGCCTTGGTGATCTGGTCGGCGATGGCGAAGCCGGGCTGGCCGAAGAGGACCCGCGCCGAGTCCTTGATCGCGGCCTTGGTCTTGATGGTGCCGAAGGTGATGACCTGGGCGACCTTGTCGGTGCCCCACTGCTCGGTGGCGTAGCGCACCATCTCGCCGCGGCGGCGATCGTCGAAGTCGATATCGATATCGGGCATCGAGACGCGCTCGGGGTTCAGGAAGCGCTCGAAGAGCAGGCCGTGCGGGATCGGGTCGATGTTCGTGATGTGCAGGGCGTAGGCCACCAGCGAACCGGCGGCCGAGCCGCGGCCGGGGCCGACCCGGATGCCGACCTCGCGGGCGTGTTTGATCAGGTCGCCGACGACCAGGAAGTAGGCCGGGAAGCCCATCTCCAGGATGACGCTGATCTCGTAGTCGGCCCGGTCCGCGTACTCGCGCGGCACCCCGTTCGGGAAGCGCTGGTCCAGGCCGCGGGCGACCTCCTTGCGCAGCCAGGAGCCCTCGGTCTCGCCCTCGGGCACCGGGAAGACCGGCATCCGGTCGCGGTGCTGCCAGACCTCGTCGTAGGACTGCACCCGCTCGCCGATGAGCACGGTGTTGTCGCAGGCGCCGGGGACCTCGGCGTCCCAGATGGCGCGCATCTCGGCGGCCGACTTGAGGTAGTAGCCGTCGCCGTCGAACTTGAACCGGGTCGGGTCCGAGAGCGTCTTGCCGGTCTGGATGCAGAGCAGCGCCTCGTGGTTGGTCGACTGGTCCTTGGTGACGTAGTGGCAGTCGTTGGTGGCCAGCGGCGGGATGTCGAGCTGCTTGCTGATCATCAGCAGCCCCTCGCGCACCCGGCGCTCGATGGACAGCCCGTGGTCCATCACCTCGAGGAAGAAGTTCTCCGGGCCGAAGATCTCCTGCCACTTGGCCGCGGCCTCCAGCGCCTCGCGCTCGTGGCCCAGCCGCAGCCTGGTCTGCACCTCGCCCGAGGGGCAGCCGGTGGTGGCGATAATTCCTTCGGCGTGGGCGGCGATGATCTCCTCGTCCATCCGCGCCCACTTGCCCAGCTGGCCCTCGATCGAGGCCAGGCTGGAGAGCTTGAACAGGTTGCGCAGCCCGGTCGCGTTCTCCGCGACCATGGTCATGTGCGTGTAGGCGCCGGAGCCGGAGACGTCGTCGCCCTTCTGGCTCGGGTCGCCCCACTGCACGCGCTTGGTGTTGAACCGGGAGCCGGGCGCGATGTACGCCTCGATCCCGATGATCGGCGTGATGCCCGCCTTCTTGGCCGAGTTGTAGAACTCGGAGGCGCCGTACATGTTGCCGTGGTCCGTCATGCCAACCGCGGTCATCCCGAGCCGGTTCGCCTCGGCGAAGAGCGGCGAGATCTTGGCCGCGCCGTCGAGCATCGAGTACTCGGTGTGGTTGTGCAGGTGAACGAAACCGGACTCGGCCAAGACGGTCCTACCTCCCAGGGTCGCGACGGGATCGGGACGCGTTTCTCCCGGCGAGGAGGTGTGCCGCCCCGCCGTCGATCCGGCCCGAGTGGTCGAGTCTCGTGCTTGGATTCGGGGCCGTCAAGTTGCCCCGCCGACGCTGCGGAACGGCCGATATGCATCCCGGCGCGTCGCCTCTGGCGCGTCGGAAATCGCCGCGATTCGGACCGCGGCGGGTGGCTGTGCGACACGTCGGCGAACATTCGGCATCGGCCGCGCTCCGCGCCGCCCGGCCGGGTGGCGACCTCCGGCACGGCCGCGCTCCGGTCCCCCGGTGGAGTGCAGGCACGGTTCTCACCCCGTCCGCTGATCGGTGACCGGCGGCTGCACCGCGGCGCCGTGCCCCTCGTCCGCGGCGGTCCACCCGGTGCGTCCGCCCACCCCGTCCAGGACGGCGGTCACCTCCCGGACCCGGCCGGTGCGGTCCTGCGTCGCCACCTCCACCTCCAGCCCCTTGAGCCGCCCGCGCCCCGCGCCGAGGCCGTGCGCCCCCGCCAGGTGGCTGCGAATCCGCAGGTCCGGGTGCGGCCAGTCCTGCCCGGCGACCAGCAACACCGCCTGCTGACTGCGCACCCGCCCCGCCAGGGTCCTGGCCCGAGCGGGCGGGATGTCGACCCGGTGGTCCAGCACGACCAGGTCGATCCCGTCGGTCAGCGCCGCCACCACGCCGAGCGGGTCCCGCCCCGGATCCCGGATGACGGCGAGCCGCTCCAGCGCGCCCCCCATCTCGTGGAAGGCGAGCAGCCCGCGCCGCCCGCCGCCTACCAGCGCGGCCCACGCGCCGTCCGCCGTGACAGCGGCCAGCAACCCGAGCAGCACCGTGCTGGTGCCGGTGTAGGCCACCGTCGATCCCTTGGCGAGTCCGCCGTCCGGAAAGATCGGCGCGAGGGCCGCAGGCACGGCGAGCACCGGGGTGCGCGCGGCGGCGGCGCCGGGGACCCGGTCGATGACGTCGCGCAGCGCGGCCACGCGCTCGGCCTTCGACAGCGCGGCCAGGCGCTCGGGGTCGAGCCGGTCGCGCGCGCTCACCGCCGGATCCATTCGAACATACTTTCGAGTCTGTCATACCCCTGTGCTACGGGAAACGATTGCGCCCGGGGTGTCGAGTTAGGACCTGGTCTGTCCTAACCGCCCGAGATACTCGAATCATGAGCGAACCCGACATCACCGACTACAACGATCCGAACGCACCCTGGAACCAGGCGTGGGACCAGGAGGGCAGCATCGCCAACTGGAACGACGACGTGATCAAGGAATTTCGGGAGAACGAGGGCAGGGTGGGCGGCGCCTACGCGGGCGGGGACCTCATCCTGCTCACCACCACCGGCGCCAGGAGCGGCAAGCGGCACACGGTCCCGCTCGGCCCGCTCTACCGGGGCGACATCCTGTACGTGAGTTCGTTCGTCGAGGACAAGTACCCCGCCTGGTGGCACAACATCAAGGCGAATCAGCAGGTCACCATCGAGCTCGGGGACCGGACCCACCGCGCGACCGGCCGGGTGCTGGAGGGCGCGGAGTACGACGAGTTCGCGGCCTGGGTGCTGGCGAACAACCCGCTGCTCGCGGACTTCCAGTCCAAGATCGACCGACCGATGCCGCTGGTCGTGCTCACCCTGGACGGGGAGGGCTGATACTGGGCTCGTGGTTCGCGATGTCGGCACGATCCGGTTCGACCTGGAGGTGGAGTTCCGCGCGCCGCGGCGGATCCGGCACGGGGTCCCGCCGCTGAACGCCCGGGGTCGGATCGTGCCCCGACTGGACGGGGTGCGCTTCACCGACCTGGTCGACCGGTTCGAGCAGCAGGCCGGGATGGAACCGGCGGGTGAGGCGTACGGCGGGATCGTCCCCGCCCTGCTGCGGTTCGACGGCGGCTCGGCCGACCGGCACTTCCTCGGCCACGAGCCGCGCACCCGCGTCCTCGCCTGCCGGTGCGGTGAATGGGCCGACTGGCCGCTGATCCTCACCATCACCACCACCGACACCACCGTGAACTGGAGCGATGCCGAGCAACCGTTCCGCCCGGCCCGCGACTACACCGCCTTCGGCCCGTTCCGCTTCCCCCGCCCCGCCTACGACCGGGCGCTCGCCGACCTGAGCGCCGCCCTCGCCGCCACGGTGGCGTTCGACCGGGAGACCCGCGCCGCGCTCCGGCGCTGACGGCGGAGCCGCCGCGGCAGATGCCCGCCCAGCGCGGTTCAGGCGGGGCGGGACTCCACCTCGATGCCGAAGGCGGCCGCCAGGCGGCACAGCCGCTCGGGCGTGGTGCACAGCCGGTCGAGGGCGGCGGCGTCGAGCCGCCCGGCCCTGGCCTGGAAGAGGAGGGGCGCCGCGGGGTGCGCGTGGAACTGCGCGGGCTCCGAGCGGGCGGCCTGCTCCTGTGCCGCGGCGAGAATCGCCGGTTGCACGGCGCGCACCCGAAATGCCCACTCGCGCAGGGCAGTGACCCAGGCCGACGACGCCGGATCGGCGAACGGGCCCGCCGCGTCGATCTCGTCCCAGGTGGTTTCGGCCCACGGCCTGCTGCGCAGTACCGGAAGCTGCCATGTGCGGCGCACCGCGGTCCAGTGGTCGGCGTGCGCGCGCACCCGGTGCAGGGTGAAGTCGGGGACGGAGAGGGCGGTCAGGTACCCGCCGTGGCAGGCGCCGGTGTCCAGGCCGAAGATTCGGCCGTCCCGGATGAGCGGGTCCGCACCGGTCACATGGTGTCCGAACACGACCGGCACGCTATCGGTGTAGCGCTCGTGCCAATACCCCTCGGGGAAGAGCGCTTTCAACTCGCGCTCACCGCGGGTGGACCCGCACAACACCTCTTCCCGCTGCTCCGCGAGCGGCACGCCGGGGACGAGCGCCGCGTGCACCACCCGCACGTGCTCGTTCTCGAACCAGTACGGCAACGTCGCCATCCAGGTGACCATGTCCGCGTACCCGGCCCCTGCCTGCAGGCGCGTGATCTCCTGGGCGTACGAGAAGACGCCGCGGACATGTTTGCGCTCGTGGTTGCCCATCAGCACCAGGGAATTGGGTCGCTCCCGGAACAGCCGCACCACCTCGGCGGGTGCGGGCCCGCGATCGACCAGGTCGCCGACGGAGACGAGCAGGTCGTCCGGCCCGACCTCGGCCACCGCCAGCAACTCCACGAGTTCGGCGTGGCAGCCGTGGATGTCGCCGACGATCACGGTGCGCTCCATCCAGCCGACGCTAGACCGCCCGTGCGCCCCGGCGCGACGGCTTTTCCGGTCCCGGCGTGCCGCCGCGCGGACGCATTTGCCAGGGTGAACCCACCCCTGGAAGGAGCAGCCCGTGGACGCGCACACCTACATCATCCGAGCCTCCGGCGACCCCGCCGCCCCCGGCGACCGCGACACCATCGGCGGATGGCCGGTCCTCGACGCCGGGCAGCCGTGGCCGGTGTGCCGGTGCGGCGCCAGGATGGCGCTCTACTTCCAGCTCCGAGTCCCAGCCGACGTCACGCACTTCGCGGGCGACCAACTCCTGGTCTTCCAGTGCCCGGCCGAGAGCGACGCCTGCTTCCAGGCCAGGGGACAGCTGCCGCCGGAGTTCTGGGACCACCCGCCCGCCAACGACCACGCGCACTGGCGAATCCTGCTGCAGCGCAACGCCACCGAGGTCGCCGAGCTCGACCCGTACCTGCGCCCGCACCGGCTGACGCTGGAGCGCGCGGTCGACGACGATGACTTCCCGGGCTACGACGGGCCGCTGCAGGATTTCAAGGTGGGCGGCTCCCCCTACTGGTTCCAGGGCGCCGAGCACCTCCGCTGCCCCTGCGGCGAAGATCTGGTCTTCCTCGCCCACATCTCGGAGAACTACGACTTCGGCGCCTTCCGGCACCGCACCCCCGAGGCGGACGCGGCGGTCGCCTTCGACGACGGGTTCCTGCTCGGCAACATGGTCTACCTGCTCGCCTGCCCCGCGCACTGCCATCCCGCCGCGGTGTATCCGGTCTGCCAGAACTGAGCGGCGCTCAGGACGGGTCGGTTCCCGCCGGCTCGGTCACCGCGCCACCCAGCTGCGGAAGGCGGCGACGAATTCCTCGGGCGCGTCGGACTCCACATACGTTCCCGCGCCCTCGACGATCACGGTCGTGTGCCGAGGGAAGGCGGCTTCCAGCCGGACCCGTTCGCGGGGGCGGAAGGCGATGTCGGCATCACCCCACACGATCAGCGTCGGCAGGGGGGCGAGACCGGGGAGCCCGGCCTCGACCTCGGCGAAGAAGGCCCGGCTCGCGCGGACGCGACGAGGCAGCACGGCGGAGGCACCACGCCGCTCGGGGGTGTCGAGCGCCCGGCGGTAGTGGGTCATCTCGGCCGCGGTCGGTTTCCGCCGCCGGTGGCCGGTGGGGATGAAAGCGTCCACCAGGAGGTTGAACCGCCGGATCAGGAAGCGGGCCGGGGGGCCGCCCATGATGCGCGAGAAAGCCTCGAAGTGCGGGATGCCGTTGACCGGCCAGGCCCAGGTGTTGGCGAGCACCAACCGCTCGAAGACGCCGGGCAGCCGCTGCGCCGCGGCCAAGCCGATCATGCCGCCCCAGTCCTGCCCGACCAGGGTGACCCCTTCGAGACCGAGTGCGTCGACGAAGGCGTTGACCACCTCCGCGTGCTGCTCGGGCAGGTACCGGTAGCCGGGTGCCGCCGCGGAGAGACCGAAGCCCGGGTAGTCGAGGGCGATGCACCGGTAGTCGGGGCGCAGCGCGGTGATGATCTCGCGCCAGAGGAACGACCAGGTCGGGTTGCCGTGCAGCAGGAGCAGCACCGGCCCCGCCCCCTCGTCCACGTAGTGCACGGTGTGCCCGTCGAGCTCGACGAAGCGGCTCTCGAAAGGGAACAGGGCATCGTCCACCCAGGCGGGACGCGCGTTCGCAGAACCCCGATGCGCAGCTACGGACAGTTCTGCGGGCTCGCCCGCTCCCTCGAGGTCATCGGCGACCGCTGGACCCTGCTCGTCGTCCGGCAGCTGCTCATCGCCCCCGCTCGCTACCGCGACCTGGCCGAAGGGCTGCCCGGTATCGCCACCAACCTGCTCGCCGACCGGCTCCGCAACCTCGAGGCCGCCGGCGTGGTCGAGCGGCGACTGGCGGGCACCGGCAGCGTGGTCGAGTACGCGCTCACCCCGTGGGGCGCCGAGCTGCGCGGGCCGATCGAGAGCCTGATCCGCTGGTCCACCCCGCTCATGGTCCGCGGCCCGGAGGGGGACTCCTTCCGCGCGGAGTGGCTCACCCTCGCCGTCCCCGCGCTGCTCAGCGCTCGGGTCGAGGTGCGCACCCCGGCGGCGATCGGCCTCGAGGTCGGTGGCCCGCCCCTGCGGCTCAGCGTGACGGATTCCGGCGTCGAGGTCGTCCCGCACGACGGCCGCGCCCTCGACGCCACCCTCCGCGCCGACCCCGCCCACCTGCTCGGGCTCGCCGCGGGCGCCTTCACCCTCGACGACGCCCGCGCGCTCGGCCTGCTCGCGATCGACGGGGACGAGGCCGCGGTCCGCGCCGCCTTCGCCGCCTGACCTGGGATACTCGCACCCGTGCGGACCGAGCGGGAGGAGCGCGCGGCGATCGCGCTGCGCGGACTGGCCACGGGTGACGGCTTCGGCTCCTGCTGGACCGACCCGCTCAACAGCTCGGCCCTCGCGGCGCGCGCTGCCGCCGGCCCTGGCTGTGGACCGACGACACCGAGATGGCCTGCTCGGCGTATCGAATCCTGCGGCGGCACGGGGAGATCGACCGGGACGCTCCGGTGCGTGCCCGCCGCGATGTCCAGGTAGTGGCAGGTGCGGCTTGGGTCGCCGGGTTGTAGTCCGACCGAGCCCAGCGGTCCGGGCCGAGGCCGAAGGGGAGCACGGTCTGCCCGGCGGGCAGTTTGCGCAGCTCGGGCACGATCACCTCGACCGCGAAGCAGCCGCCGGGCGTGAGTTGGTCGGCGACGGCGCGGAAGCAGGCGACCTGGGCGTCCTGGGTGGTCAGGTTCATGATGGTGTTGAAGACCAGGTAGGCGAGCGCGAACTCGCCCGCGACCCTGGTGCTCGCGAAATCCCCGACGGTGACGCCGATCTCGGCTCCGCCCGGTTTCGCCCGCAGCCGGGCGAGCATGGCGGTCGAGAGTTCGATGCCGTGCACCGGCACCCCGCGCGCGGCCAGCGGCAGCGCGATCCGCCCCGTCCCGATTCCGAGTTCCAGTGCCCGGCCCGCACCGGCCAGTTCGGCCAGTACGTCGACGGTGGACGCGACCAGCTCCGGCTCGAAGCGCTCGGCCGAATTCCGGTCGTACGTCGCGGCGACCGCCTCCCCGAAGTGATCGATCACCCGCGGGACGGTAGCGCCGGCGCCGGGCCGGGTGCACTGCCTTTTCCAGCGGCGGGCGGTGCCGGGGCTCGAATCCGGCACCGTCCGCCGACCGGGATTCGACGTGCCCCGCTGCCCGGCTCGGTCAGCCCTGGTAGCGGGTGACGGTGAAGTCGACGGTGCCCGGCTCCGGCAGGTGCGCCGGGCCGATCGTCACGGTGCCGTCGAAGCGGCCGACACCGGCGTGGAACAGCGCGTCCCGCCCGCTGGTACTCCAGTACCCCGGCCCCTGCGCCGTCTTCGTCACCACCCCGGTCTCCCCGGTGTCGACATTGCGCCAGGTCAGCGTGACCGGCAGCGAGCAGGGGCCGACGCCGACCAGCGTCGCCGCCACGGTGAACGCCGCGTGCTCCGGGTAGGCGTCGCCGGTGACCGCGGACTCCACGTAGGCCACGCACGGCCCGTCGGTGAGCGCGACCGCCGGGGTGAACGGGCCGCCGGTGGTGGCGGGGTTGGCCACGGCGGGGGTGGCGAACACGACCAGCGCGGCGCCCGCGAGCACGGCGGTGGCCAGTACGGCGAGCACGGGTCTGGCTGATCTCATCGGGGCCCTCTCGGGGGTTGGTGGGCGGGGCTGGGAAGGAGTGCCCCGGTGGGGGTGGCGTAAACCGGTTCAGCGCACGGAGTGGATCGCCGCCGGTGAATTCTGAGCGAGGTGCACTGCGACCGACCCTTGCCGCGACGGAGCAGGTCAGCGGCGGGCGCCGACGGCACGCGGCGGCGGCTGCGCGGAACAGTCGGCATTGCTGCGGCAATCCATCTCCGCCGTCGGCATGTTCGGAAAGACCCGCATTCCGTTCCGCACGGAAAGCCGCATTTTGCTGAACGTCACCGCGGATGCCCGCAGAACGATCCCGTGGTGTGAATCGGTTCAGCTCCGCAATGCCTCCGACAGGAGTTCGTGCACCAGGACGAGGTCGTCGAGCGCGGCATCCCTGCCCTCCGGGATTTCCCGGATGAGCCGCGCTGTCCGCGCGACCCGCTGCTCGAAGAAGAGGTCGAGGTGCTGGGTGGCATCGCGACGCAGCACCTGGGCAGCCGCCGCCAGCTGGGATCGCGCTGTCGCGCCGCACGCCCGATCGGTGCTGAGACGCACGATGTCCAGCAGATCCGTCGCCTCCTTGCGCGCTCCGCGGTCGAAGGCGGACTGCAGCTTCATGGCGATCAGCGAACCGGGTTCGGCGACGGCAACGGTGACGGCGGCACTCCCGCGCGCCCGAAGCCGCAGCGGGCTCGCGGTCTCCGCGGCCCAGGAATGGGACAGCACGTGCAGGCGCCCGGTCGGATCCTCGGGCAGGGGATCGAAATCGGCGTCGGATACCTCGAGCACGTCGACCTGCACCTCCCCCTCGGGCGTGGGGATCAGCACCCCGGCGGGCCCACTCGCCCGGCCGGTGCTCGCGACGAGCACCTCCAGCTGGCTCGGCTCGTCACCGCAGCGGCGATGAACGGTATCGAGATCGCTGGTGGCGCGATGCGGGCTCGCGACCCGGCAGATCACCGCCAAACCGCCGATCACGGTGATCGGCCGCCCGGCCCGGCGCTCCGTTTCCGGTATGGCGTGCACCAACGCGGCCATCGAAGGACCGGCCAGCTCGACCACCCGATCACCAGACACGACGAAATTCCCCCTCCGGCGTCCACAACTCGACGATCTCCCGCCCGCGCCCGGGGTCCCCCGCCAGGTCGAGAGCTACGAAAAGCGGATGCGCCAGCGGCCACTCCCCCGCCTGCGGCGCCACCCGATGCCGACAAACATAGCCGACCGGCGAAACCCGCAAAGTGGCTGCCCGATCACCTCTTCCGCGGTTCGTCGTGCCGAGGAGCTTCGCGGCACGGCGGAGGACAGCGGAGTCCGGCACGTAGAAGTCGGGCGGACTGTCGGCACGAATGGCGATGGGGGCGCCGTAGGCCGCGGCGGCATGCGAGTCGCTCAGTGCCCATCCGGCGACCGATACATCCGCGTCGTTCATCCTGAGCGCCTGTCGAAGGCCGAGATCGTCGAGTGGGAGCTCCGCGATGTCGAGTTCCTCGGGGCGCCATGCCGCGGCGAGTTCCCAGAAGAGCCCGGGCACGTCGGGCACCCCGTCCGAGGTGAGCAGCCCCGCGCGGCGCAGCCCGTCGACCGCCACCGAGACCGAACTCGGTGCGCGGCCGATGCTCTGCGCAATGTGCCGGATGCGCACCGGCCGCTCCGGAGCGAGGAGAGCCGTGACGGCCACCTCCACGACCACCGCGCCGGCGAACGGTTCCGCTCGCCGAGTGGTCAGCACCGGTTCGACATCAGCGTGGACGAAGAGGCCGGGCGCGGCCAGGTGCAGGCGCCCCCGGAGATCCAACCAGCTGTATCCGGCTTCCCGAAGCGATCGACGAGCGTCCTCGGTGATTCGCTTCGCCACCAGCACGCGGGGGCGAGGGCGCTGCTCGCCTTCTTCGGTCGCACGACGGACGAGGCGGGAGACGTCCTTGGCGGTAATCAGCGAAGCGGCTTCGACCTCGATCGCAATCCGCTCGGCACCGTGCCGAACGATCAGAACAGTGCCGTCGCCTGCCTCGTTCTCGAGCCCGACGGATCGAAGCGCATCGGCGAGATGCTCGCGCGCACCGGCTGCCGAGAGACCTTCCACCGTTTCAGAGTGCCTAATGTTCGGTGTTCGGTCAATACCGAACACCGAACAGCGAACACCGCGCCTGCCCGGTCGAACCGAGCGCAGACCGCATAATCGACCCATGGAACCCACCCGATGAACACCACCGCGGCGGCGATCGTGGTGGCGGCGGCCCTGCTGGCAGGCGCCCTGCTCCTGTGGCCGCGCACCCGCCGCGTGGTGACCACCCCCGCCGAGCGCGCGGTGCACTCCGCCCTGCACACGGCGGCGCTGGCGGCGGTCCCGCTGCGGCGCGGGCTGACGGCGGAGGCGGCGGCGGAGGCGGCGCCACATCTGCGGCTGCTGACGGGGGGTGCGGCGCTGGGGGTGGCCGACCACGTGGGGGCGGTGCTGGCGTGGGACGGCCCGCACGCGGGGTTGCGCGGGACGTTCGCGGAGGCGGCGGCGCGGGCGGCGGCGGGCGGGCGCGCGGTGCTGGTGGCGGGGCCGGGTGAGCAGGCGGGGCGGACGCTGGTGGCGCAGCCGATGCTGCTGCCGGACGACGAGGTCACCGGGGTGCTCGGCGTGGTGACCGAGGGGAGGCCGGGGCCGGGGACGCTGGGCGCGCTGGCGGAGGTGGCCAGGTACGCCTGCGGCCAGCTGCAGCTGGCCGAGCTGGACGCCTCGCGGGCCCGGCTGGACCGGGCCGAGGTGCGGGCGCTGCGCGCGCAGATCAGCCCGCACTTCATCTACAACGCGCTGAACACCATCGCCTCGTTCGTGCGCACCGACCCGGACCGGGCGCGCGAGCTGATTCTGGAGTTCGCCGACTTCACCCGCTACTCGTTCCGCGCGGCGGGCGAGTTCACCGTGCTCGCCGACGAGCTCCGCAATATCGAGCGCTACCTGGCGCTGGAGCGGGCCAGGTTCGGCGACGCGCTGCAGGTGCGGCTGCGGGTGGCGCCGGAGGTGCTCGGCGTCGTACTCCCGTTCCTGGCGCTGCAGCCGCTGGTGGAGAACGCGGTGCGGCACGGGCTGACCGGAACCGGGACGGTGAGCATCGTCGCCGTCGACGCGGGCACCGAGTGCCTGATCAGCGTGGAGGACGACGGCGCCGGGATGGACCCCGAGCTGCTCCGCTCCGGCGAGCTGGACGCCGTCACCACCGGCGAGTCGGCGCACGTCGGGCTCGCCAATGTGGACGACCGGCTGCGCGCCGCCTTCGGCAACGACTACGGGCTGGTGGTGGAGACGGCGCCGGGCGCGGGCACCAAGGTGAGCCTGCGGGTGCCGAAGTTCCGACCGGGCGTGCGGGTATGACGGCGCACCGGCGGCGCCTCCTTCTACGATGAGACCGCTGTGACCGCCACCACCCCCTCCGGCGCCGCCCTGCGCGTGCTCGCCGTCGACGACGAGAAGCCCGCTCTGGACGAGCTGGTCTACCTGCTGCGGGCGCAGCCGGAGGTGGGCGAGATCCACGCGGCGAGGGAGTCGACGGCGGCGCTGCGGCTGCTGCGCAGGCACCCGGTGGACGCGGTCTTCCTCGACATCAACATGCCGGGCCTGGACGGAATGGAGCTGGCGGGCATCCTCGCCGAGTTCGCGCACCCGCCCGCGGTGGTCTTCGTGACGGCGCACGACGACCGCGCGGTCGCCGCCTTCGACCTGGGCGCGGTGGACTACCTGCTCAAACCGCTGCGCACGGAGCGGCTCGCGGAGGCGGTGCGCCGGATCGGCGCCGCCCGCAGCACCGCCGCTCCCCCGGCCGCCGCGCCGCGCGCCGACCCGGCCGAGGTGATCCCGGTGGAGCTGGGCGGGGTGACCACGCTGGTGCACCGGGCCAGCGTGAACTGGGTCGAGGCGGACGGCGACTACGCCAGGCTGCACACCAGCGCGGGCTCGCACCTGGTCCGGATCCCGCTCTCCGCGCTGGAGACCCGCTGGCGGGACGCCGGTTTCCTGCGCGTGCACCGCTCCTACCTGATCGCGCTGCGCCTGGTGACCGGGCTGCGCACCGTGGGCGGCGCGACGCTGGTCTGCCTGCGCGGCGAGGGCGAGGCGGCCGCGGTGGAGTTGCCGGTCAGCCGCAGGCAGCTGCGCGAACTCAAGAACCGCCTGGTCCACGGCCCCCGGCAGAACTGGACCGGGCGGTGAGCGGCAACGGGGAGCCGCCGCGGCGGCCCGCCGGAGAAGTGCGGCGCCCGGCGGCCGCGCGCGAGATATCGCAGCACCCGGCGGCCGCGCGCGAAACCCCGCAGCGTCCGGCTGTGCAGCGGCCGTCCAGGGAGCGGGTGGTGCTGGCCGAGCGGCGCGGCGCCCGCCGGGTGCGCACCCGCAGCGAGGTGGCCGAGCAGACCGAGATCGGCGCGGCGCTGATCGGCGGGCTGATCCGGGCCCAGCTCGGCCTGGGCTTACGGATCGGGCTGGTCGTGGTGCTCGTCCTCGGTGCGCTGCCGATGCTCTTCGCCGCGGGCGCGCCCGCCACCGTCACCGTGTTCGGGGTGCGGCTGCCCTGGCTGCTGCTCGGCGCGGTGGCGTATCCGCTGCTGTACGGGGCGGGGCGGCTGTACCGGCGGCTGGCCGAGCGCAACGAGCAGGACTTCCTGGAACTGGCCGGCGACTGAGATGCCAGGCACCGCCCCGCTGCTCACCGTGGCCGCGCTGCTGCTCGCGGCGCTGGTCACGGTGGCGCTCGGGGTGTACGGGGTGCGGCTGGCGCGCACCACCTCCGATTTCCTGGTCGCGGGGCGCAGCGTGGGCCCGCGCTGGAACGCGGCCGCCATCTCCGGCGAGTACCTCTCCGCCGCCTCGTTCCTCGGCGTCGCGGGGCTGATCGCCAAGTACGGCGCGGACGCGCTCTGGTACCCGGTCGGGTTCACCGCCGGGTACCTGGGGCTGCTGCTCTTCGTGGCCGCGCCGCTGCGCCGCTCCGGCGCCTACACGGTGCCGGACTTCGCGGAGTTCCGGCTCGGCTCGGCGCGGCTGCGCAGGCTGGCCGCGGTGGTCGTGGTGCTGGTCTGCGCGGTGTACCTGATCCCGCAGTTCCAGGGCGCCGGGCTCACCCTGCGCATCCTGCTCGGCTGGCCGGGGTGGGTGGGCGCGGTGGCGGTCGGGGTGATCGTGATCGGCAATGTGGCGGGCGGCGGCATGCGCTCGGCGACGCTGGTGCAGGCCTTCCAGTACTGGCTCAAGCTCACCGCGGTGGCGCTGCCCGCGCTGGTGCTGGCCGGGCACTTCCTGGCCGAGGACCGGCCGCTCGGCTCACCCGCGCCGCCGGTGCTCGCCGAGCGCACCACCGTTGACATCAGCACCGACGTGGTGGTGCAGGTCGCGGGCCCCACCCCGGCCACCGTGCGCGGCACCCTGGACGGCGCCGCGGTCGACGGCCCGGTCGAGCTCAGCGCGGGTGACCACGAACTCGGCGCGGGCACCGATCTGGTGTTGGAGCCGGGCAGCGCGGTCCCGGTGGTGGCGGGCGCGCCCGCGGACGGCGCCGACTGGCTGCGCCCCGGCGGCGGGTTCGGCGGCACGCACCCCACCTACCAGGTGTATTCGCTGATCATCGCGACCTTCCTCGGCACCATGGGGCTGCCGCACGTGCTGGTGCGCTTCTACACCAACCCGGACGGGCGGGCCGCGCGGGCGACCGCGCTCGCGGTGATCGGGCTGCTCGGCGTCTTCTACCTGTTCCCCGTGCTGCTCGGGGTCTTCGCCCGGCTGTACGTGCCGCAGCTGCTGATCACCGGCACCTCGGACGCGGCGGTGGTGCTGCTGCCCGGCGCGGTGCTGAGCGGGCTGCCCGGACAGCTGCTCGCCGCGCTGGCGGCGGCCGGGGCGATCGCGGCCTTCCTCTCCACCTCGTCCGGGCTGCTGGTGGGGATCGCGGGGGTGCTCGGCACCGACGTGCTGCGCGGGCGGGTCCGGGACTTCCGGTTCGCGGCCGTGGTGGCCGGGGTCGTGCCGCTGCTGCTCTCGCTCACCGTGGTCTCGCTCGACCTCTCCAGGACGGTGGCGCTCGCCTTCTCGGTGGCGGCCTCCACGCTCTGCCCGCTGCTCGTGCTCGGCATCTGGTGGCGCGGGCTGACCGCGGCCGGGGCCGCCGCAGGGCTGAGCGCGGGCGGGCTGACCGCGGGGGCGGCCACCGTGGTCTCGGTGACCGGTGGCGTCGCCGCCGACTGGGCGGGCGGCTGGCCCGCGGACATCCTCGGCTACCCGGCCGCGGTCAGCGTGCCGATCGCCTTCGCCACCATGGTGCTGGTCAGCCTGGTGACCAGGGGCCAGGACGCGCGCACCGTCGGGCGGATCTTCGTGCGCATGCACGCCCCGGAGAAGCTGGGGATGGGCGCGGACCGCGAGCACGGAGTCCTCGGAAACGAGCCGGGCGGCCCCGCGGGGCGCTGACCGCTCGCCGCTCCCCGCCGACCGCTCACCGCACGATCCCACCCCTTCACGGAGTGACCTGCGACACACGCCCTGTGGGCCCCCGCGGCGGGGTTACGGTCTTCCGCTGTCAGCCACGTCACACGACAGGACTCCCCCGGATGACCAGTACCGACCTCGGCGGCGCGCAGCCGCCGACCCCGGCCGAGTTCGCCGCGGCGTACTCCAGCCCCCAGTTCCAGGAGCTGCGCAGCCGCCTGCGGCGCTTCGTCTTTCCCGTCTCCGCGCTCTTCCTGCTCTGGTACCTCGCCTACGTGCTGCTCGGTGCCTACGCGCACGACTTCATGGCGACGAAGGTGGTGGGCAACATCAATGTCGGGCTGCTGCTCGGCCTCGGCCAGTTCGTCTCCACCTTCGTGATCACCGGCGTGTACGTGCGGTTCGCCAACCGCGAACTCGACCCGCGCGCCGCCGCCATCCGCGCGGAGCTGGAAGGAGACAAGGCGTGAGCACCGGTTCCCTGCTGGCCGCATCGGCCACCGTCGGCAACCCCGCCGCCAATATCGCCATCTTCGCGATCTTCGTCGCGGTCACGATGGTGGTGGTGATCCGGGCCAGCCGCAACAACGCCACCGCCGCCGACTACTTCACCGGCGGCCGCGGCTTCTCCGGCCCGCAGAACGGCATCGCCATCGCGGGCGACTACCTCTCCGCGGCCTCCTTCCTCGGCATCGCGGGCGCCATCGCGGTCTACGGCTACGACGGCTTCCTGTACTCCATCGGCTTCCTGGTGGCCTGGCTGGTCGCGCTGCTGCTGGTCGCCGAGATGCTGCGCAACACCGGCAAGTTCACCATGGCCGACGTGCTCAGCTTCCGGCTGAAGCAGGGCCCGGTGCGCACCGCGGCGGCGCTCACCACGCTCGCCGTCTCGCTGTTCTACCTGCTCGCCCAGATGGCGGGCGCGGGCGGCCTGGTCGCGCTGCTGCTCGACATCTCCGATCGCGCGGGGCAGTCCGTCGTGATCGCGGTGGTCGGCATCCTGATGATCGTGTACGTGCTGGTCGGCGGGATGAAGGGCACCACGTGGGTGCAGATCATCAAGGCGGTGCTGCTGATCTCCGGCGCGGCGCTGATGACGGTCATGGTCTTCGCCAAGTTCGGCTTCAACCTCTCCGAGATCCTGGGCAGCGCGCAGCAGGCGGTCACCGGCTCGGCGAACGAGAAGGTCGCCGCGCGCGACGTGCTCGCGCCCGGCGCGCAGTACGGCGGCAGCGAGATGTCCAAGCTGAACTTCGTCTCGCTCGGCCTGGCGCTGGTGCTCGGCACCGCCGGGCTGCCGCACGTGCTGATGCGCTTCTACACGGTGCCCACCGCCAAGGAGGCGCGGCGCTCCGTGGTCTGGGCCATCGCCCTGATCGGCGCCTTCTACCTGTTCACCCTGGTGCTCGGGTACGGCGCCGCGGCCATCGTCGGCCCGGACCGGATCCTGGCCGCCGCGGGCGGGCAGAACTCGGCGGCCCCGCTGCTCGCCTTCGAGCTCGGCGGCGTGCTGCTGCTCGGCATCATCTCCGCGGTGGCCTTCGCGACCATCCTGGCGGTGGTCGCCGGGCTCACCATCACCGCATCGGCCTCGTTCGCGCACGACATCTACGCCAGCGTCATCAAGAAGGGCGAGGTGGACGAGCGCAAGCAGGTGCGGGTCTCGCGGATCACCGCGGTGGTGATCGGCGTGCTCGCCATCGGGCTCGGCATCCTGGCCAACGGGCAGAACATCGCCTTCCTGGTGGCGCTGGCCTTCGCGGTCGCGGCGGCGGCGAACCTGCCGACCATCCTGTACTCGCTGTTCTGGCGGCGGTTCAACACCACCGGCGCGCTCTGCAGCATGTACGGCGGGCTGATCTCGACGGTCGTGCTGATCGTCTTCTCCCCCGCCGTCTCCGGCGGCCCGACGGCCATGCTGCCGGATGCCGACTTCGACTGGTTCCCGCTGTCGAACCCCGGCATCGTCTCCATCCCGCTGGCCTTCGTGCTCGGCATCGTCGGCACCTTCCTCGGGAAGGACGACGAGGATCCGGCCAAGGCGACCGAGATGGAGGTGCGCTCGCTCACCGGGGTCGGCGCCGAGAAGGCGATCGCGCACTGACCCGGCCACGCGCCGCGCGAATCCGATT
>NZ_JBHVAK010000024.1:4935-95324 GCF_042667085.1 Nocardia sp. NPDC057353 | reverse complement strand
TCCCAGGGGGGAGGTGCGGCCCTTCGCGTAGGGGCGGCCCGCACGGCCGTGCGGCCGCGCAGCCGGGGGTGTCAGGTGCGGGTCAGCAGTTGCAGTCGCAGCAGCCGCACTCGCAACAGTCACAGTCGGAGCAGCAGTCGCCGCAGTCGCAGCAGCTGCCGCAGTCCATCCTGGTGAGCCACGGGTCCTTCTGCTCGCCGCTGCACGGGCGCCGGTGCGAGGCGAAACAGGCGTAGCCGGTGGGGTATTGGAAGAGCAGGCCGATGCCCTCGAACAGGCTCGGCTTCTGGCCGGGGAGGACCGCGACCGGGTGGTACCGCGGTTCGCGCTTGGCGCGCAGCACGCCGAGTTCGTGGCCGAGGCGGTGCAGGAGGCCGTCGAGTGGGTCGAGCAGCACCCAGCGCACGGTCGGGACGGTGTCCAGCCGGGCGTCGGTGACGGCGGTGCGCAGGCCGCGCTCGGCCGCGCGCATGGCGCGGTACGCCTCGACGCGGGTGGTGCCGGTGGCGGCGAGCGGGTTGAACTTGCCCGCGGCCAGGTCGTCGTCCAGGTCCTCGACGGCATCGGCGAGGTGCGCCAGCGCGCCGAAGTGCCGCCCGGCCGCACGCAGCGCCTCGGCGTTCTCCGGCTTGCCCGCCAGCACGGCGGTGTGCGCGGTGAGCTCGCCCGCGCAGAAGGCGCTGGGCGCGAGCAGGTCCTCCAGCGTGAGCTGGGTGTGCGATTCCAGGGCGGACTGTTCGGCGATGGCCGTGACCATCGGACCGACGTCGAGCCCGATCGAATCCGCTTGGAGCGCGGCCCGCTTGGCCCAGCGGCCGGAGACGGCGGCGACCGGACGCCTGGCCCCGCGCCGGATATCGCCGTCGCGGACGTGGTCCTCCAGCTTGGCCGAGCCGAGCAGCAGCGAGGCGGTGCTCGCCAGCCGCACCCCGGGCGAGGTCGCGACCTCGGCCTTGCGCATGCCGCGCAGCGCGCACGGCCCGACCCCGGTGCGGACCGGGGCGGCCGCCGACTGCGCCTCGGTGAGCACGGTGAGCGCCATGGCATCGGTATTGGTCGCGGTGCGGGCCAGGTGCCCGTGCTCGTCGCGGAGCCCGAGGCAGAGCCCGCAGAGCTGGGCGTACCACTCGCCGGGGGCTACCCCATGTCTGACCGCGCCGTGCGCACACGGCGTGAGGACTCCGAACATCGCAACCTCTACTCGGACTTCTTGCGGCCCGCGAGGCCGCGCCAGGCCAGGTCGTCGAGGAGGGCGACGGCCTCGGCGACCTCGATGCGGCCGCCGGCGACGCGGTCGGCGATGGCCTCGCCCGCACCGATCACGGCTGCGGCGACGATATCGAAGTTGGTGCTCGGATCGGCATACCTGGCGCTGGATTCGAGTAATTTCGCGGTGAGTTCGATGACCCGCTCCCTGGCGTTCTCGATCTCGGAGGCGAAGGTCTCCTGCCCGATCGCCTGCCGGTAGAGCACCTGCCAGGACTTGCGGTTGCTGTCGACGAAGCCGAGGAACCCCTCCAGCGCGGTGCGGAGCTGCTCGTGCGGAGTGAGCTGAGGGTTTCCCGCGGGCGCGACGGACTCGATGAAGCGCATCCCCTCGCGCTGGATGCAGGCGCGGAAGAGCTCGTCCTTGGAGCCGTAGTAGAGGTAGAGCATGGGCTTGGAGATCTTCGCCTCGGCGGCGATGGCGTCCATCGAGGTGTCGTGGAAGCCCTTCCGCGAGAACACCTCAACCGCGGCGTCCAGCATCTGCTGCTCCCGGACCGCCCGAGGGAGCCGCTTCGTTCCGCCCGCCATCCACTCTCTCCTACCGCATGGTGAGGCTCCTATATTACTCCAAGGTAAGTTCGCGTGAGCCTCGAATAGCCCAGCATTCGCTCGGAGCGCTCAGCAGGCCGGGAGCGCGTTCTTGTAGGCGGCCATGCGCACCACGGACGCATCGACCTGTGCGAGCGGCAGCCTACCCGCGGCGACGGCCTGCTCCAGCCGGTCGAGCACATTGGGCACGGCGTCGGTGCTGATCCACAGGGCATTGTCGGCGCCGGCGACCAGGGCGGCCTCGACCGCCTCCTCGATCGACATCCGGTCGCTGATGGCGGCCATGCCGCCCAGGTCGTCGGTGAAGATCGGGCCGGTGAACGGGGCGGCACCGTAGCCGGTGCCGGTGCGCAGCAGCTCCATGACCTCGGGGCTGATGCTGGCTGGGACGTTCGGGGTGGTCAGCCCGGGGACGTCGAGGTGGCCGATCATGACGCCGAGGCCGGAGCCGACCAGGTTGCGGAACGGGACCAGGTCGTGGGCCTGCAGCTGGGCCAGCGGCGGGGTGCGCACGGCGCCGGTGTGCGAATCGCCGGAGCCGGAGCCGTGGCCCGGGAAGTGCTTGAGCACGCCGCCGACGCCCGCCTCGTTCAGCGCGCGGATGTAGGCCTCGGCGTAGGCGGTGACGGTCTCCGGGTTGTCGGAGAACGAGCGGTCGCCGATCACGGTGTCGTCGGGCTGGCTGCTGACGTCGATGTCGGGGGCGAAGTTCACGGTGACGCCGAGTTCGCGCAGCTTGGTCAGGCGCTGCACCGACTGGGTGTAGAACTCCTCCGGGCTCATGGTCCGCGCGACCACGCGGGCGGAGGGCGCAGGGCCGATCAGGTCCTTGACCCGGGAGACGCGGCCGCCCTCCTCGTCGATGGTGACCATGAGGGGGATCGCGGACTCCGCCTGGATCGGCTTGATCTGGCCGCCCGCGAGCAGGTCGCGGTCGGTCCAGCCGCCGACGAAGATGCCGCCGATCTGCTCGGTGCGCACCACGTTCGCGGCGTCCGCCGCGTCGGTGACGCCGACGGTGAGCAGCTGGGCCAGCTTCTGCCTGGTGGTGAGGCCTGCGAGGAACTCGGCGTTGCAGTCGCGGGCGACGGTGGTGGTCGCCGTCGACGGCGCGGGGGCCGTCGTGGTGGTGTCGACGGCGGTGCGGGTGACATCGCCGCCCGAGCAGGCGGTGGCGGCCGCGGCGACGAGGGCGAGCAGCAGCAGTGGCGGTCTCCGCATGGGGGTTCACGGTAGTGGGGGGTGCCGCAGGGGTGCGCGGCGGGTGGATTGCGGGGGTGTTTCGCGGTGTGAAATCGCAGGGCGCGGAGCGCGGGCCCAGCGTTTCGTGGTCGTTTCCGGAGCGCGTTCGGCCGCCCCCGCCCTACCTCGGGTCGGGCCAAACAGGTTGCTGCACAACAGAATTGATGGAACAGCCGAGCTGATTGTCGTGAGAATCCGGCAATCGGCACTTGTTCCCGACGTAACCACTCGGCAATACCGCGCTCGTGTACTCGATGACATCCCGAAACGCACTATTCCCCGAGGAGTCCCGGTGTCCGCACCCACCACCACCGATATCGACAAGGCCATCGAGGCGAACATCGCCGCGTCGCTGGCGGAGATCCCGCACCCGGCGCTGCCCAAGGGCAGCAATATCTACGGCGCCACCAAGATCTTCCCCGACTATCAGGCCGAGGCGGGCGAGACCTACTTCACCCTGGTGCACGGGATCGCGCACGAGTCGTCGGTGAGCTTCGTCGCGATCCTGCAGGCGACGCGGGCGCTGCGCAAGGGCTTCGAGTCGGCCATCTACTTCTACGGGCCGGGCGCCATCAACGCCATCGCCACCCGCGGCTTCCCGACCACCGGGGACAGCGGGTTCCCCGGCGAGCAGAACATCAACGACGCGCTGGCGACCTTCATCAAGGAGGGCGGGAAGGTGTTCGCCTGCCGGTTCGGGCTGGCGCTGCACGGCGCGCGCGAGGAGGACCTGATCGAGGGCGTGATCCCGGCGCACCCGCTGGACGTGCAGGACGCGCTGATCCACTACGCCCGCAAGGGCGCCATCATCAACTCGACCTACCAGCTGTAGGGCCCACCATGAGCAATCTGTCCACCCGGATCGATCTGGCGCTGCTCGGGGTTCGCGTCGACGCGCCGGTCTCGCGGCGCGCGGGGGCGGGGCCGAGCGACGACGGCCACGTGCTCATCGGCGGTGTCGGCGCGGCCGTTCCCCTGCGCCCGGACAGCCCGTATCTGGTGCGGGACAACAGGTTGCTGCTGGACGGCGCCGATCTGGGGCTCGAGGTCGAGCCGGTGCGCAGGCCCGCCTTCTACGACCTGCGCACCGCCGACGGGGTCGGCTACGACAAGATCGCCCGGCTGCACGGGAAGGACGTGCTCGCCACCACGGTGGTGCAGACCTGCATCCGGTACGGCGCCGACCAGCGCTGCCGGTTCTGCGCCATCGAGGCGTCGCTGGCCGCGGGCGACACGATCGCGGTGAAGCGGCCGGAGCAGCTGGCCGAGGTCGCGGCGGCCGCGGTGCGACTGGACGGGGTGCGGCAGATGGTGATGACCACCGGTACCTCGGCCGCCAAGGACCGCGGGGCGCGGCACCTGGCCCGCTGCGTGCGGGCGGTGAAGGCGGCGGTGCCGGAACTGGCTGTTCAGGTGCAGTGCGAGCCGCCCGGCGATCTGGCGACGCTCGGCGACCTGCGCGCGGCGGGGGCCGACTCCATCGGCATCCACGTGGAGTCGCTGGACGACGCGGTGCGCGCCCGCTGGATGCCGGGCAAGGCGACGGTGCCGCTCGCCGAGTACCGGGCCGCGTGGGCGGAGGCGGTCCGGGTCTTCGGCCGCAACCAGGTCTCGACCTACCTGCTGGTCGGGCTCGGTGAGGACGCGGACGAGCTGGTGGCGGGCGCGGCCGAGCTGATCGAGCTCGGGGTGTACCCCTTCGTCGTCCCCTTCCGCCCGCTGGCCGGGACGCTCGCGGTGGACGTGGACCGGGCGGTGGCGCCGCCCGCCGAGCTGGTCCGGGACGTGACCGTCCGGGTCGGTGCCCTGCTGGACGCCGCCGGGATGCGCGGCTCCGGGCAGAAGGCGGGTTGCGCCGCCTGCGGGGCATGCAGCCTGCTGCAGAACGCGGGAGGGTGACATGACCGGCCTCTCCGCCCGCGCAACGTCCCCCGAGGTCACGCACGACCCGAGCGCGAATACCCCGCAGCCCCCCGCGGCCGGCGTCGCCCGCGCCGTCGGTGCCCCACTACACCCCGCCGACAACGGCCGAGCCGTCGGTGCCCCGCCACACCCCAAGGCGCACATCGGTCGAGCCGCGGAACGCGACGCGATATACCGCGCCATGAGCTGGAGCGACCTGCTCAGCGGTCCGCACCGGGGCAGGACACCCGACTTCAGCGTGCTCACCGGCCCGGCCCCTGACCCATTCCTCATCCACCCCGCCGACCGGAAAGACCTGCTCGCGTACCGAAATCTGCGCCGCGACGCCTTCGTCCACGACCAGAACCTGTTCACCGGCTCGGACCGCGACGACCTGGACGACGACCCCCGCACCATCGTGCTGGTCGCGAAAGCCCAGGACGGCACCGTCCTCGGCGGCGTCCGCCTGGCCCCCGCCACCGACCCCGACCTCGGCTGGTGGACCGGCAGCCGCCTGGTCGTCCACCCGCACCTGCGCACCACCGGTGTCGGCGCCGCCCTGGTCCGCGCCGCCTGCGCGCACGCCGAGAGCGCCGACGTCCTCCGCTTCGAGGCCACCGTCCAGACCGCCCACGCGAAGCTCTTCGCCCGCCTCGGCTGGGAACGCCTCGGCGGCACCGCCGTCAACGGCCGCCCGCACGTCGCCATGCGCTGGCCGATCGACCGGATCGAACGGCTCGCCAACTCCACGAAAGCACTGCTCGCCGAGGTCCTCGCCCCCTTCGGGAACGACATCGGCGGCACCGGTTTCCGCGGCGACGACGGCGCCCCGGTACCGGGCAGCGACCTGATCGCCGCCTGCGACGCCATCCTCCCGTCGATGGTCGAGCGCGACCCCGAATGGGCAGGCTGGTGCGCGGTCCTGGTCAACCTCAACGACCTCGCCGCCATGGGCGCGGAGCCGGTCGGCCTGCTCGACGCCGTCGGCGCCCCGACCCGCGCGACCCTCACCAGGGTCATGAGCGGGCTCGCGGCAGCGGCACAGGCGTGGGACGTCCCGGTCCTCGGCGGCCACACCCAGCTCGGCGT
Organism: Nocardia sp. NPDC057353; assembly: GCF_042667085.1. Classification (NCBI taxonomy): domain Bacteria; kingdom Bacillati; phylum Actinomycetota; class Actinomycetes; order Mycobacteriales; family Nocardiaceae; genus Nocardia; species Nocardia sp. NPDC057353. The sequence continues at coordinate 89,273 of NZ_JBHVAK010000024.1, read as the reverse complement.
CCCCGCCGCGCTCGCGGTGACGGCGCTCGGCCGCACGCCGACCCCGGTGCGCGGCGGTGGCGGCCGACCCGGCCACGAACTGCGGCTGACCGCCGACACCGCGGGCCGCTGGCGCCCCGGCTACCACGGCAGGCAGTGGGATTCGACCTCGCACCGCAGCGGCAACGAGCTGCGCGCGCTGCACCGCGTCGTCGCCTGGGCCGCCCCGGCCGCCGCGAAAGACGTCAGCATGGCGGGCATCGCGGGCACCACCGGCATGCTCGCCGAGGCGAGCGGGGTCGGCGCCGAGCTCGACGTCGCCCGCGTCCCCCGGCCGCAGGACGCCGCGCTCGGCGCCTGGCTCACCTGTTTTCCCGGCTTCGCGATGCTCACCGCGGACCGCCCCGGCACCCCGGCCCCCGCCGCGGGCCCCGCCGACTCCGCCGTCTGCGGCCGCCTGGTCACCGGCGCCGGCGTGCGGCTGCGCTGGCCGGACGGCGCAACGACCACGGCGGTGCCAGGCACCGTCACCGGATTGGGAGAATCATGAACGACACCACCATCTCGGTGGCGGCCGCCGAATTCGGCCGCGACCTGGAGACCTGCTACCGCACCATCGCCGAGCTGGCCGCCACCGCGAAGGCGCGCGGCAGCAGCCTGCTGGTCCTGCCCGAGGCCTGCCTCGGCGGCTACCTGCCCAGCCTCGGCGGCGGCGACGAGAGCGCGGAGGCCGTGCAGCGCCGGTTGCGCAGCCTGCCGCCCGCGCTGGAGCTGGACGGCCCCGAGCTGCGCCGGGTCGCCGAGATCGCCGGTGACCTGGTCATCACGCTCGGCTTCTGCGAGGCCGACGGCGACGCCAGGTACAACGCCGCGGTCACCCTGCACGGCGACGGCGTGCTCGGCAGCTACCGCAAGGTGCACCAGCCGCTGGGCGAGAATCTCTGCTACAGCGCCGGTTCGGAGTACCGCGCCTTCGACACGCCGATCGGCCGGATGGGCATGCAGATCTGCTACGACAAGGCCTTCCCGGAGGCCGCGCGGGCGCTGGCGCTGGACGGCGCCGAGATCGTCACCTCGCTCTCCGCCTGGCCGACCTCGCGCACCGCGACGGTGGCGAACCTGGAGGACGACCGCTGGCTGCACCGCTTCGACATCTTCGACCGGGCCCGCGCGGTGGAGAACCAGCTGGTCTGGGTGGCCTCGAACCAGGCGGGCACCTTCGGCTCGCTGCGCTTCGTGTGCAGCGCCAAGATCGTCGGGCCTGGCGGCGAGGTGCTGGCGACCACCGGGGTGCAGCCGGGGCTGGCGACCGCCACCGTCGACGTGGCGGAGGCGCTGGAGCGGGCCCGCGGCGGCGGCATGTACAACCTGCGCGACCGGCGGCCGGAGCTGTACCACAGCGTGGTGCGCGAGCACGGCGTGACCGGGCGGATGGCCGCGCATGTCTGAGCAGCTCGCCCCCACGCTCTGCCCGCCGCGGGTGCGGCACCACGAGGTGATCGTCGTCGGCGCGGGCCAGGCCGGGCTCGCGGTGAGCTGGCACCTGACCCGCCGCGGCATCGACCACCTGCTGCTGGAGCGCGACACCGTCGCGCACGAGTGGCGCGACGGCCGCTGGGACAACTTCACCCTGGTCACCCCGAACTGGCAGTGCGTGCTGCCCGGCTACGCCTACGACGGCCCCGACCCGGACGGCTTCATGGCCCGCGACGAGGTGTACCGCTTCGTCCGCGGCTACGCCGACAGCTTCGGCGCGCCGGTGCTGGAGCACGCCGGGGTGCACTCGCTGGCCAGGGCGGTACGCGGCGGCTACGACCTGGAGACCGCGGCGGGCAGCTTCCACGCGAACCAGGTGGTGGTCGCGGTCGGCGGCTACCACGTGCCGACCGTGCCGCGCTTCGCCGAGCGGCTGCCCGCGGCGATCACCCAGCTGCACTCCGCGGAGTACCGCAGCCCGGAGGCGCTGCCCGCGGGCGCGGTGCTGGTGGTCGGCACCGGGCAGTCCGGCGCGCAGATCGCCGAGGACCTGCACCTGGCCGGGCGCGAGGTGCACCTGGCGGTGGGCAACGCGCCGCGGGTGGCCCGGTTCTACCGGGGTCGCGACTGCGTGGCCTGGCTGCACGACATGGGGCACTACGACGTCCCGATCGAGGACCAGCCCGGCGGAATCGGCAAGCGGGAGAACACCAACCACTACGTCACCGGGCGGGACGGCGGCCGCGACATCGACCTGCGCCGCTTCGCGCTGCAGGGGATGGCGCTCTACGGCCGGATGACCGGGCTCGACCCGGACGGCACCGCCCACTTCGCCCCGTCGCTGGAGCGCTCCCTCGACGCCGCCGACGCGGTCGCCGACGGCATCAAGGACGCCATCGACGGCTACATCGCCCGCGCGGGCATCGACGCGCCGACCGAACCGCGCTACACCCCGGTGTGGCGGCCCGAGCACGAGCCCACCGCGCTCGACCTGCGCGCCGCCGGGATCTCGGCGGTGGTGTGGTCGGTCGGTTTCCGCACCGACTACCGCTGGCTGCGCGCCGGGGTGTTCGACGGCGAGGGCCACCCGTGCCACAACCGCGGCGTCACCGACTCCCCCGGGCTGTACTTCCTCGGGCTGCCGTGGCTGCACACCTGGGGCTCGGGGCGGTTCGCGGCGATCGCGCGGGACGCCGAGTACCTGGCCGAGCGGATCGCGGCGGCGCGCACCGCCACCGTCGCGGCCTGAGGGGCGGGCCGTGCCGACCACCAGGATCGCCGCGCTCGCCGGGCATTTCGGCGCCGACATCGGCCGTGCGCTGGAGAAGCTGGACGGCATCGTCGAGCGGCTGCACGCCCAGCGCGTCGAGCTGCTCGTGCTCCCCGACGCCACGCTCGGCGGCTACATCGGCGACCTGCGCAACCCGGACCCGGCGACCGGGCCGGAGGCGATCGACCCGGACGGCCCCGAGCTGCGCCGGGTCAGGGAGATGGCGCGGCACATGACGATCTGCGTCGGCTACGCCGAGCGCGACGGCGACCGCAGGTACAACGCCGCCGTCTGCCTGACCGGGGACGGCATCCTCGGCAGGCACCGCAAGGTGCACCAGCCCGCGGGCGAGCACCTGGCCTACGCCCCGGGCGACGGCTTCACCGCCTTCGACACCCCGGTCGGGCGGATGGGGATGCTCATCGACTACGACAAGACCTTCCCGGAGGCGGCGCGCACGCTGGCGCTGGACGGGGCGCAGGTGATCGCGGCGCTCTCCGCCTGGCCCGCCAGCGTCACCGACCGCGCCTCCCGGCTGCCGAACGACCGCCAAGCCCGGCTCTTCGACCTCTACGACCAGGCGCGGGCCGCGGAGAACCAGGTGGTGCTGGTGTCCTCGAACCAGACCGGGGTCACCGGGAACCTGCGCTTCCTCGGCCAGGCCAAGGTGGTCGGCCCCGGCGGCGACGTGCTCGCCAAGACCTGGTCCAAGGGCGGGCTCGCGGTGGCCGACATCGACGTGGCGGCCGAGGTCGAGCGGGCCCGCCGGGTGCTGCACCACCTGGCCGAGCGGCGGGTGGGGAGCTACCCGAACCTGCTCAGGGAGAAGGCCTTTTGATGCGGGTCGCGCTGCTCACCTACTCGACCAGGCCGCGCGGCGGCGTCGTGCACACCCTGAACCTGGCCGAGGCGCTGGCCGACGCCGGGGCCGAGGTCACCGTCTGGACCCTCGGGCGCGGCGGCGACCAGGCGTTCTTCCGGCCGGTGCGGGCGGGCGTCCGGGTCGAGGTGGTGCCGTTCGCGGCGCGCGACGGCGAGGGGGTCGGGCCGCGCATCCTGCGCTCGATCGCGGTGCTGCGCGCCGCCTTCGACCCGGCCGGGTACGACATCGTGCACGCCCAGGACTGCATCAGCGCCAATGCCGTCGGCCGCTGCGTGCGCACCATCCACCACCTGGACACCTTCAGCACGCCGGAGCTGGTCCGCTGCCACGAGCGCGCGGTGGTGGAGCCGTACGCGCGGATCTGCGTCTCCCGCGCGGTCGCCGACGAGGTGCGCGCGGGGTGGGGGTTGACGCCGCGGGTGATCCCGAACGGGGTCGAGTACGAGCGCTTCGCCGGGGCGGCGCCGGACCGGCGGCTGGGCCGCTACGTGCTCGCGGTCGGCGGGATCGAGCCGCGCAAGGGCAGTATCGACCTGCTCGAGGCGTTCGCGCGGATGCCCGCGGGCCCGCGGCTGGTGTTCGCGGGCGGCGAGACGCTCTTCGACTACCGGGCGTACCGGGCCGAGTTCGACCGGCGCGCCGCCGAACTCGGGGTCGAGCCGCTGGTCCTGGGGCCGGTGCCGCACGGGGAGCTGCCCGGGCTGGTGGCGGGGGCCGAGGTGCTCGGGTTCCTCTCCACGAAGGAGGGTTTCGGGCTCGCGGCCATGGAGGCACTGGCGGCCGGGGTTCCGGTGGTGGCGCGGGATCTGCCGGTGTTGCGCGAGGTCTTCGGGGACGCCGTCACCTACGCGCGGGACGTGGGCGAGGCGGCGGTGCTGCTGGAGCAGGCGCGGGAGCCGTCGCCGGAGCGGCGGGACGCCGGGCGAGCACTGGCCCGGCGCTACGACTGGGCGGCGGCCGCCGCGGCCCACCTGGCCTTCTACCGCGAACTCGCACCCGCGGGCATGGGCAGGTAGCAGCTCGGCGCGGTGCCGGGCGCTTTCGCGGGCCCGCGGCGGCAGCGGACTTCGCCCCGCCCGGGCCACATCCCCGGCGAGCCGATGTAATCTGGATCACACAAACCCGGGAGGTCACCGTGCCCTGCGATCGGATGCTCATCGCCTACGACGGTTCCGAGAACGCCAAGCGCGCCATCACCTACGCCGGGCGCTTCCTCAGCGCCGAGAAGGCCGTCGTGCTCACCGCATGGGAACCGATGGTGCGCCAGGCCGCCCGGCTCTCCGGGCTCTCCGGCGTCATGCAGCCGGAGTGGGTGCCGGAGGACGAGATCGAGGACATCGCCTACCAGGACGCCCACGCGATCAACACCGAGGGGCTGCACCTCGCCGAGCTGGCCGGGCTGAACGCCGAGGCGCGCACCGAGGAGTGCAGCAGCACCATCTGGAACGCCATCGTCGAGTGCGCCGACGAACTCGACGTCGACATCATCGTGGCGGGCACCCGCGGCTCCACCGGGCTGCGCGCGCTGCTGCGCAGCAGCGTCGCGGACGCCGTGCTCAAGCACTGCCACCGCCCTGTGTTGCTGGTCCCACCGGGGCGGTGACCCGTTCCGGCCGCTCTAAGGTCGGAACCATGACCTCGTTCCTGCTCGCCACTCCGGCCGAGGTGCTGCGCGCGCACGGGGTGCGCGCCGCGTTCACCGACCCGGCGGCGGCCGCGGACGCGCTGCGCGGCGGCGACCCGGTGGTCGGCGCGCTCCCCTTCGACCCGCGCAGGCCCGCGGCGCTGCTGGTGCCGGAGCGGCTGGAGCGGGCGGCGCCGGGCCCGGTGCCCGCGGTCACGCTGCCGCGGCTGCGGGTGGTGGCCGAGCTGCCCGCCCCGGCCGAGCACGTCGCGCGGGTGACCAAGCTGGTCGAGCAGATCGGCGATCCGGACTCCCCGCTGTGCAAGGTGGTGGCGGCGCGCTCGGTGCTGGTCGGCACCGAGACGCGGCGGATCGACCCGCAGGACGTGGCGGCGCGGCTGCGCGAGCGGCACCCGGGCGCGCACGTCTTCGTCGCCGACCTGGCGGCGGCCGGGCGACCGGGGGACGCGGTGGTCGGGGCCTCGCCCGAGGTGCTGGTGGCGCGGCGCGGCGGCACCGTCGCGCTGCGGCCGCTGGCGGGCACGCTGCCCCGGCTCGCCGACCCGGCGGCCGACGCCGCGCAGGCGGCGGCGCTGCGGGCCAGCGCGAAGAACCTGGCGGAGCACGCCTACGTGGTGGAGTGGATTCGGGAGCGGCTCGCGCCGGTCTGCCGGACGCTGCACATCCCGGAGCAGCCGGAGCTGGTGCGCACCGACGCCGTCTGGCACCTGGCCTCACCGATCACCGGCACGCTCGCCGACCCGGCGCCGAGCGCGCTCGACCTCGCGGTGCTGCTGCACCCGACACCGGCGGTCTGCGGCACCCCGACGCTCGCCGCGCTGGACCGGGTGGTCGACGCCGAGGAGGACCGCGGTTTCTACGGCGGCGCCGTCGGCTGGTGCACGCCGGACGGGGACGGCGAGTGGGTGGTCGCCATCCGCAGCGCCGAGATCGCCGCCGGCGGGCACACGCTGCGCGCCTTCGCGGGCGGCGGGATCGTCGCGGGCTCCGACCCGCGCACCGAACTCGACGAGACCACCGCCAAGCTGCGCACCCTGCTCGGCGCGCTGGACTGCCCGGTCCCCGAATCCTGAGCGCCGCCCGCGCCGCTTCCGGTAGGCCGATCGCGCGGAAAACGCGCCCGTCTCCCCGCGCGAGCCCCCGAGACTGCTAGGTTGACCCGGAACACGTGCCTGCCCCTGTCGTATTGGAGTACCGCGATGAAGTCTTTTGCCGTTCCCGGTCTCGTGAGCGCGGTCGCGGGCGCCGTCCTCGGCGCGATCGCGGTCTTCGTCATCACCGCCGCGGCGCAGCAGAACGAGCGGCCGGAGATCGACCGCAGCGGTAACGCCGACTCCTCGCTGCTCAACAACGTCGAGTACGGCAGCCGCTGACCTCCGCTCCACCCGTCGTCGGCACCGGTGTGCCGCGGGCCGCCCGTGCCGACGACGCCACCGCGCCGCTCGGCAGGCGCTGGTTCCTCGGCACGGTCGTCGCGGCGTTCCTGCTCTCCTTCCTGCAGACCCCCGGCCGCACCGTCGCCGACACCAAGTACGACCTCGCGCAGAACCCGCTCGGCTTCCTGGAGCGGGCCGCGCACCTGTGGAGCAGCCAGGCTCCGATGGGCCAGGTGCAGAACCAGGCCTACGGCTACTTCTTCCCGCACGGCACCTTCTTCTCCGCCGGGCACCTGCTCGGGCTGCCCGCCTGGGTCACCCAGCGGATCTGGTGGGCGCTGCTGCTGCTCGCCGGGTTCTGGGGTGTGGTCCGGCTCTGCCAGACGCTCGGCATCGGCAGCCGCGGGTCAAGGGTGGTCGCGGCGGCGGCCTTCGCGCTGAGCCCGCGGGTGCTGACCACGCTCGGCTCCATCTCCTCCGAGACGCTGCCCATGATGCTGGCCCCGTGGGTGCTGCTCGCCCCCGCCGCACTCGGCGTCGCGGTGCACCGCCGCCGGGCGGACGGCGCATCGACCGCGGACGGCTCCGCCGCACTCGAGCCCCCCGCGCTCGACGGCCGGTCCGATTCTCCCGCGGCCAACGGGGAGGCGCCCCGCGCCCAGTCCGACCCGCGCGCCGACTCCGGCCAGCGCACCGACTCCGGCCGGCGCACCAATTCCGCCCCGCCCGCCGATTCCGGCCCCGGCCTGATCCGCGGCGGCGCCGAATCCCCCGCCGGCAGCGCACTCGCCCTTGCATTGATGGGCTCGGTGAACGCCGTCGCCACGGTGGCGGCCTTCCTCCCCGCCCTGCTCTGGTGGGCGGCCTACCGCCCGGACCGGCGCTGGCTCCGCTTCACCGCCGCCTGGGTCCCGCTGCTGGTCCTCGCCACCTTCTGGTGGGCGGTCCCGCTGCTGCTGCTCGGCCGGGTGAGCCCGCCGTTCCTCGACTACATCGAGTCCTCCGGCGTCACCACGCAGTGGGCCTCGCTGGCCGAGGTGCTGCGCGGCACCGACAGCTGGACCCCGTTCGTCTCCCCGGAGCGGATCGCGGGCGCGGTGCTGGTGACCCAGCCCGCCGCGGTGCTCGCCACCGGGCTCATCGCCGCCGCGGGCATCACCGGCCTCGCGCTGCGCTCCATGCCGTACCGCGGCAGGCTCACCCTGATCCTCTTCGTCGGGCTGGCGGGCATCTGCGCGGGCTACCTGGGCACCATGGGCGGCCCGTTCGCCGAGCAGATCCGGGTCTTCCTGGACTCCGGCGGCGCCCCGCTGCGCAATGTGCACAAGCTGGAGCCGCTCATCCGGCTGCCGCTGGTCCTCGGGATCGCGCACCTCTTCGCCCGGATCCCGCTGCCCGCCTCGGTGCCGCTGCGCACCTGGCGCAGCGCCTGGGCGCACCCAGAGCGGGACCGGCGGGTCGCGGTGGCCGCGCTGGTGCTGGCCGCCCTCGCGCTCTCCACCTCGCTGGCCTGGACCGGCAAGCTGGCCCCGCGCGGCGCCTACGACGCCGTGCCGCCGTACTGGCAGCAGACCGCGGAGTGGCTCTCGGCGAACGCCGCCGACACCAGGGCGCTGGTCGTTCCCGGCGCGCCCTTCGGCAGCCAGGTCTGGGGGCTGACCAGGGACGAACCGCTGCAGGCGCTGGCCTCGACGCCGTGGGCGGTGCGCGATTCGGTCCCGCTGAACCCGCCGGGCACCATCCGCGCCATGGACTCGGTGCAGCGGCTGATCGCCGACGGCCGCCCCTCCACCGGGCTGGCGCCGACGCTGGCGGCCCAGGGCATCGGGGTGCTGGTGCTGCGCAACGACCTGGACCCGGAGACCTCCCGCTCCACCCGGCCCATGCTGGCGCACCGCGCGCTGGAGGGCTCGCCGGGGCTGCGCAAGGTGGCCGAGTTCGGCCCGCCGATCGAGGCCACCGCCATCGCCGACGGGCTCGTGGTCGACGGCGACCTGCTCCCGGCCTACCCGGCGATCGAGGTCTACCGCGTCGAGGCGCCGGGGATCGGGACGCCGGAGCGGGTGCGGCCCGGGGTCGGGGCGCCGGATTCGTTCCCCGGCGCGTACAGCGTCGCGCTCGCCGACGTCCCGGTGGTGCAGGGCGGCCCCGAGGTGCTGGAGCGGCTGCGCCGCGACCCCGGCGCCCCGATCCCCGCGCTGCTCGCCGCCGACGCAGCCGCGGCCGGGCTCCCCGCCGGGCCGGTGACCGTGACCGACACCCCCGTGGCCAGGGAGACCGACTTCGGCCGGGTGGACAACCACAGCTCCGCCATCCGCGCCCCGGACGACGCCCGCCGCACGCACAACCTGGTCCCCGACTACCCGGTGCCCGGCGCGGACCAGGTCGAGGGCGCGTGGAGCGGCGCCACCGTCACCGCCTCCAGCTCGGCGGCGGACGCCACCCAGATCGGCGGCGCCGCGCCGGGCAGCTCCACCGCCGCCGCGGTGGACGGCGACCCGTCGACCGCCTGGCTCAGCAATGGCGGCGAGTACGCGCTCGGCCAGTGGCTGCGGCTGGAGCTGGACGACCCGATCAGCACCGGCCTGCTCCGGGTGACCACCAGCCCGGCCGCGCTCGGCGACCCGGTGAAGTGGATCGAGGTGCGGACCGAGCGCGGCAGCGTCTCCGCGCGGATCACCGAACCCGGTGCGCCGGTGTCGGTGTCGCTGCCCGCGGGCAGCACCGACTGGGTGAGCGTGACCGCGATCCGCACCGAGGGGAGCACCCGCGGCGGGCAGTTCGGTATCAGCGAGATCGCGCTCGACGACTACACCGTGCGGGAGGCGCCGGTGCGCGTCCCGATCCGGCACACGGTCGCGCTGCCCCCGGTCACCGGCACCCCCGCCGCCTGGGACCTGGGTCAGGAGTTCCCCGGCCGCAGCGCCTGTTTCGACTCGCCGGACCGGATCCGCTGCCACAACGGGCTGGCCCTCGCCCCCGAGGAGCCCGGCGCCTTCCAGCGCACCCTCGCGGTGCCGGAGCCCGCCGAGGTGACGCCCCGGCTGACCGTGCGCACCAGGCAGAGCCCGGAGCTGGAGGCGCTGCTCACCGACCCGGCTCGCCCGGTCGCGCGCGGCAAGAGCGACGTCGGCGACCTGCGCGGCTCGGCCTTCGCCGCCACCGACGGCGACCCGCGCACCAGCTGGACCGCGCCGGAGAACACCGTGCGGGACCGCCCCGACGGGCCGCCCACCCTCACCCTCGAACTGCCGGAGCCCGCGCTGGTGACCGGGCTCGACATCACACCGTCGCTCGGCGGGCTGCCCGCCGCGCCCACCGCGGTCACGGTGAACCTCGGCAACGGACCGCAGGTGCGCACGCTGCCCGGCACCGACTCCGAACCGGCCGAGCCGAGCCGAATCGAGCTGTTCCCCACGGTCACCGACCGGATCGAGCTCAGCCTCACCGCATGGGAACCGGTGCTGGACCGCACCGCGCTCGGCTTCACCCTGCCGCAGCCGCCCGGGCTGGCCGAGGTGGACGTGCTCGGCCCCGACTACCCCGCCCCCGCCCCGCTCGACCGGCTCGTCACGGTGCCCTGCGAGCTGGGTCCGATTATCGCGGTCGGCGGCCGGGTCCTGTCCACCTCGGTCACCGCGACAGCGGCGGAGTTGCGCTCGGGCGCACCGGTTCCCGCCGAGGTCTGCGGGACCGCAGAGGGCTCCGACGTCTCCGCCGCGCCGGACGGCACCGCTGCGCCGGGTACCGCGCCGGACCCGACGACCCCTGCCGGCGACACCGAGACGGACTCGAACGCCGTCCCAGTGACGGGCGAGGAGTCCTCCGACGGCACCGAAACCGCGGCGCCGCTGCCGATCTCCGTCCCGCTCGCGCAGGGCGCGACCGAGGTGAACGTCGCGCCGACGCCGCTGTTCACCGTCGACCGCCTGCGCTTGGACCACACCACCCCGCCGACCCCCGCCCCCGGCGACGGCACCCGCCTCCTCGTCCTCCCCCTGAGCACGAATGTCGGCTGGACGGCGGAAACTTCGGACGGCACCGAGCTGCGCCCGGTGGTGGTGGACGGCTGGCAGCAGGGTTGGCTGCTCCCGCCCGGTGAAACCGGTGAGGTCACCGTCTCCTTCCCGGCCGACCGCTGGTACCGCCTCGCCATCTTCGGCGGCCTGCTCCTGCTCATCCCGCTCCTGCTGCTCGCCATCCCCCGCCGCGGCACCGCGACCGAACCCGAACCCCCCTGCCTGCCCTACCACTCCCGAATCGCCGCGGGCACCGGCGTTCTCGCCGTGACCGGCCTGATCGCGGGCCCGGTCGCCCTCGGCCTCGCCGCAGCGGGCTGGGCCGGCGTGGAATTCGCGCACCGCCGCGGCCTCGACACCGGCCGCGCCCTCGCGGTACTCGCGAGCATCGGCGTGCTGCTCTCGGCCGCCGCGCTCTCCACCGGCCCGTGGCGCCACCCGGACGGCTACATGGGCGGCGCGCTGCTGACCCAGCTCCCCGCGGTCCTCGGAGTGCTCGCGCTCGGCCTCGCCGCACTGCCGCCGTGGCGCCGAACCGGTTCCGATTGACCGAGCGCGCCAACTCCCGGGCCCGCGCGGCCGCGAATCCGTATATCAGCCCCGAGGCCGGTCGAAACGCCGGGCGAACCGCCTGCACGGCTCCTCGACCAGCGCGTAGCTCGCCGCCGCCACCGGCAGCGTGAACGCGACGGTGAGCAGCAGCACGATCAGGAAATCGCCGCTGAACGGCAGGATGCCGAAGACCGGGAAGATCACCCACAGCACCGCGAGGTGCCAGATGAAGATCCCGTAGGACCAACGCCCCAGCGCCAGCGCGACCGGCGACGACAGCAGCGGGCGCCGCTGCTCGCGCAGCACCAGCGGCGCGAGCAGGCCGAAGCCGATCAGCGCCCCGAGCCCCATCTTCGCCACGTACTGCCACGGCTCGGCGCGCACCAGCCCGGGCGGCCCGGCGAGCTCGGTGGCCGAGAGCAGGTAGGCGAGCAGCGCCATCGTCCACATCCAGCGCCTGCGCCCGGCGAACCGATCCCAGCCGGAACCCGGCCGGATGCCGCAGCCCAGCTCGGCCAGCAGCATCCCGACGGCGAACCAGGGCAGGTACCCGGGCAGCCAGTTGTCGGCGTGGATGGCGTCCGGGGTCGGCACCGGGAGGAAGTTCCAGCCCAGCGTCACCACGCCGAGCGCGAGCACCGCCGGGACCCGCCATCGAGCGGCATCGCCGCGCAGCCGCACCACCGCGAGCGCGAGCAGCGGCAGCACCAGATAGAAGGCCACCTCCACCGAGAGGCTCCACATCTGGGTCAGCCCGTCGGTGAGTGTCAAGGGGACGAACACCTGCAGCAGCAACAGGTTGGAGACCCACACCCGCACCCCCGCGGTGGCCGCCGCGTTCGGCAGCAGCACCAGCACCGCCACGACCACCACCCAGTAGGCGGGCAGGATCCGCGCGGCGCGGTGCCGGAAGTAGTACCCCGCCGACGGCGCGGCGCCGAGGCCGCGCGCGGCCGCCGCGTGCGGGCGCCAGAGCAGGAAGCCGGAGAGCCCGAAGAACAGCGCCACCGCCATGTCGAAGCGCGCGAGGATCGGCCCGACCACCGGAATCGCGGTCGCCGCGGTCTGGAACGCCACGTGCGTGACCAGCACGCCGAGCGCCGCAAGCCCGCGCATTCCCTCCAGCGCGGGCACGAACGCCCGCGGCCGGGCGGGGGCGGGCGCGGCCGGATCGGTGCGGGCGGTGGCGGTCACGGCACTCCAGTCTGCCCGGCGGCGGGCGCGCGGCGCGGCGGCGGGCCCCGCCTGATTAATCCCGATTACGCGGCTCGCACCTTTTATCCGTCCAATCCGGGCTCGGCACCGCATGGTAAGACATCGGGCTGTTAGTGTCTGGGCTCACGAGCAACGCGGCCCGCCTCGCTGCTCGGCCGGAACGTCTGTTCTACGACGAGGAGAGTTGCATGGCACTGAGTGCCGGAACCCGAAGGACGGTGGCCTGCCTGCTCGTGGGTCTCGGTGCGTTGCTGATCGTCGCGGCGCTGCTGATCCCGACCTACACCGTCGGCAAGGTCGCCAAGACTCCCCTCGACCTGGAGATCACCACGATCGCGGCGAGCCAGGAGGGCGAGGAGAGCCTGGTGCTCGATTCCAGGTCGCTCACCGCGCCCGAGGGCTCCGCCAAGGTGGACAGCAACGTTCCGCTGATCTCGCAGCGCTTCCTCACCGTCGAGGAGCCGTCGAACGCCGACGAGATGACGGTGCAGGCGGGCCAGACGCTGCGCCGGATCGACCGGCAGGGCGACACCGGCCTGCTCACCGCGACCGTCGACCGGGTCACCATCGACCGGACGACCGGCGAGCCGGTGAGCACCGAGCCGAACGGCTCGATCGCGGTGACCACCACCAAGGAAGGCGAGAGCATCGCCGACCCGGTGCAGCACACCGGCCTGCAGTACCGGTTCCCGATCGGCACCGAGAAGAAGACCTACCCGTACTTCGATCTCAACGCGCGCAAGACCTCCGACATGAACTTCATCGAGGAGACCGAGATCAACAACACCACGGTCTACCACTTCCAGCAGGTCATCGAGCCGACCAACCTGAACGACGTGGTGGCCGCGCCGACCAACAAGCTGACCCTGCCCGCCGCCAAGTGGGGCGTCGAGGGCGGCGACACTCCGGTGACCATGTTCCGCTGGTACAGCAACACCCGCGACGTGTGGGTGGAGCCGCAGACCGGCACCGTGGTCAAGGGCGGCGAGGCGCTGAACATCTTCTACGCCCGCACCGCCGACAAGCCCGAGGTGACGGCGCTCAAGTCGCACGTGGTCTTCGACGAGAACACGGTCGAGTCGCAGCTCGCGGTGGCCAAGGACAATATCGACCGGCTCTCGCTGTACGGGCGGATCCTGCCGATCGTCTTCGGCGTGCTCGGCGTGATCGCGCTGATCGTCGGCGTGCTGCTCGGCCTGCGCAGCGGCGGCAGCGCGCAGCCCGCGGTGAACCGCGGCGCGCCCTTCGGCGGCTCCGGCCCGGCGGCGGCGCCGCCGACGGCGGGCAGGCCGCGCGGCAACCCGGATGCGCCGACCGAGCGGATCGACATCAACAACAAGCGACCATGAGGTCGTGACGAGGAGCCCCCGGTGCGCGCACCGGGGGCTCTCTCATTTCTCCGGCAGGCCCGCCACGAAGTCGGCACCGCGCGCCACCCAGGTGCGCAGCACCGCGTCGTCGGCGACGGCCGCGGTGGTGACCCGGAGCCAGCCGTCCAGCTCCCGGCCCGCCATCACCATCGGGGTCACCGCGGTGCCGTCGACCAGCCGCGGGCCCTCCTGCGGATCGACCCGCACCATGATCCCGCCTTTGCCGCTCACCGCGACCGCCAGGTGGCCGCGGAGCAGGAAGGCGATCCCGCCGAACATCTTCTTCTCGGTGAACGGGCCCGGTTCCAGGATCGCGCGAACCCGGTCGGCGAGTTCCTCGTCGTACGCCATCGGCACAGTGTGCGCCCCGGCACCGACACTCAGGCGGTGACCGGGGCGGCGCGGCGGGCCGCGGTGCGCAGCACCACCGCCGCGACCAGCGCCGTCGTCACCGCCGCGGTCGACGCGGCCACGGTGACCAGGGCGGGCACCGAGTGCGCGAGCGTGGCCATGAGCGTCACCTCGACCGCGAGCGCGACCCAGGTGAGCGCGGCGGGCGCGGTGCGGTCGACGGCGATGGCGGAGAGCAGGGCGCCCTGCAGCACCGCGAGGATCGCGCCGTGCAGGGCGAAGAGCCAGAGCAGGTTCTGCACCGGGGCGTAGTCGGCGCCCGCGAAGAGCGGGGCGAGCGGGGCGGCGAGCGCGGCGGCCGCCACCGCGGCGACGCCGATGCCGGAGAGCACCGCGAGCGCGTCCCGGATCGCCCGCGCCGACTGCGTGGGCTGCGCCATCCGCGGGTACAGCACCACGCCGACCGCCTGCGGCAGCCAGAACGCGATCTTCGTCGCGATGGTGCCGAGCGCGTACCGGCCCGCGTCCGCCTCGTCCAGGACGATGCGGGCCAGGATCAGGTCCGCCGAGGAGAGCGCCATGAGCGCCGCCTGCACCTGCGCCGCCCGCAGCACCGCCGTCACACCCGCCATACGATCCCGAGCCGTGTGGTCGGCATCGACGGTAATCGCACCGGCCGGAAGCGCGGCGCCCCCCGCCTCGCCGCTCGGCAGCGCGGCGACCCGTGCCGCGCCATCGAGAAGCACGGGGTCGGGGCTGCCCGCGGTGTACCGGGCGTAGGCCGCGGCGGCGGCGAGGCCGAGGGCGGCGGCGGTGAGCGCGGCGGCGGCTCCGGCACCGGCGGCGAGGACCGTGAGCGCGGGGAGGACCCTGGCGACGCCGGTGCAGCCGAGCACGACCGCGAGCGCGCGGAAGCGGCGCTGCCCCTGCAGGATGCCCTGCTCCCCGGAGACCAGGACCAGCGCGGGCGCGGCGACCAGCGCGGCCGCGCAGGCGAGTGCGCCGATGTCGAGCGCCACGGACACCACCGGCACCAGCAGCGCGGCGAGCACCGCCACGATGGCGGCGCACCGGGTCCTGGTGGCGCGCAGCGCGGCGACCGGCGCGCCGCGCACGAGTTCCCGCGCGATCACGTTCTGCAGCGCCAGCGCGGGCACCGCGCACAGCAGCTGCACCGCGAGCAGGCTCGCGAACTCGCTGTACCCCGCCGCCCCGAGCCACCGCCCGGCGAGCAGCTGCAGCAGGTACCCCGCCGCATTGGCGATCATGGCGCCCGCCGTCACCAACGTCAGATCCGCCACCAGGGGAGGACGACGCGCACCGGACACGGCCCCATCGTCGCACTCCCCGCACAGCCCGTGCCGCCCCGGCCCACCACCGGACCGTAGGGTGATCCGGCGTGAGCGAGTCAGGCCCGGAGGCGGGAGCGGACGCACCGGTGGTGGCCCGGTTGCGGGCGGTCGTTCCCGCTTACAGCGCCCTGCTCACCCTGCTGATCCTCGCCCCGCTGCTCACCCCGGGCCACCTGCTGCTGCGCGACGCCGTGAGCACCCCGCGCTCGTACCTCACCGACGCCGCCCTCGGCCTGGGCGACGCGGCACCGCGGGCCGTGCCGCAGGACGCCGCGCTCGCGGTGCTCTCGACCGTGCTGGACGGCGGTCCGGTGGTGAAGGCGGTCCTGCTGCTCGCGCTCTGGACCGCAGGTATAGGCGCCGCGGCGCTCGCCCGCCGCCTGCTCAACGCCCCGCTGTACGCGCAGCTCGTCGCGGTGACGGTGGCGATCTGGAACCCCTACGTGGCCGAACGCCTGCTGCAGGGCCACTGGAGCCTGCTCACCGGCTACGCCGCCCTCCCATGGACGGTGCTCGCCGCGCTCCGCCTGCGCGACTGCCACGGCACCGGCCGCGCCCGGCTCGCCGCCTGGGCCGCGCTCACCCTGTGCCTGGCGGCCGCGGGCCTCACCCCGACCGGCGCGCTGCTGGCCGGGGTACTCGCCCTGCTCACCGTCGGTCCGCGCCGCATCCCCGGCACCGCCGCGCTGTGGCTCGGCACCGCCGCGCCGTGGCTGGTGGCGGCGGCGCTCTCCGGCTCCGCGGGCGAGCACTCGGACCCGGCGGGCATCGCCGCCTTCGCCGCCCGCGCGGAGCCAGGCCTCGGCACGCTCGGCGCGCTGGCCGGGCTCGGCGGCATCTGGAACGCCGACGCCGTCCCGACCACCCGCACCGGCCCGCTCGCCGTGCTCGGCACCGCCCTGCTGCTCCTGCTGGTCCTGCTCGGGCTGCGCCGCCTGCTCGGTGCCGGGCTGCGCGACGAGACCGTGCTGCGCCGTACGCTCGCCGCAGTGGCGGCGACCGCGATCGTGCTGCCCGCGCTCGGCGCCACCGCACTCGGCCTCGCCGTCGGCGAGCAGCTGGTGACGGCGATTCCCGGCGCCGGGCTGCTCCGCGACACCCAGAAGTACGTCGCGCTCGCCGTCCCCGCCTACACCCTCGCGGCCGCCGCGGGCGCGGTGGTGCTCGCCAGGCGGGCGCCCGCCGCCGTCACGGCGCTGCTCATCGCCCTGCTCGCGCTGCCGCTCGCGGACCTGGCCTTCGGCGTCGGCGGCGCACTGCGCCCGGTGCACTACCCGGCCGGGTGGGCGCGGGCGGCCGCGGTCGTCGAGGAGGCGGGGCACCCCGGCGATGTTGCGGTGCTGCCCGGCGGCATGTTCCGCCGCTTCGCCTGGTCCGGCCCGGCGCCGGTGCTCGACCCGGCCCCCCGGCTGCTCCCCGCCGACGTGCTGCAGACCGGCGAGCTCCCGGTGCGCGGCGGCACCGTCGCGGGCGAGGGCCGGCGCGCGGTCCGGGTCGAGCGGGCGCTGCTCGCAGGCGCGCCACCGGCGGAGATCGCCACCGCGGGCGTCGGCTGGATCCTGGTCGAGCACCGCACCCCCGGCCCGCTCGGCGAGTCCGCCCGCACCCTCGCCCAGCTCGGTGCCCCGGCCTACACCGACGACGACCTCACCCTCTACCGCGTCCAGGGCCCGGTCATCACCGACCAGCCCACCGCCAACGCCCGCCGCATCGCGGGCGCCACCCACCTGCTCTGGGCCGCACTCCTGATCGGAGCGGCCGCGACAACCGCCGCGCTACACCCGGCCCGCCGCCGCACGCCCGCCTGAACAGGCCGGACTGTCTCCGTGGTCGCGCGTTACCCACCGCGCCGCGCCCGGCTCGCCGCAGCTGCGCACAGCGGCGACAGCCGGCTCAGCCGAGCTCGGAACCTTCCCGCGCCCCGATCAGCCCGCTGACGTACCCGCCCACGGCAGCGGCGGCCAGCACCGCGTGCACCCCGTCCCCGGTCTGCTCCCAGGAGAACTCCCGAGCCCGCGCCCGCGCCTTCTCCCCCATCACCGCGCGCCCCGAGCCGTCCCCCAACAACTCCGCGGCGGCCTCGGCGAGCTGCTCCGCGTCGTCGACCAGCACCCCGGTCACCCCGTCGACGATGGAGTCGGTGAGCCCACGCGAACTGCGGTACCCGATGGTCGGCACCCCGTGCTGCGCCGCCTCGATGACGGCGAGCCCCCACCCCTCCTTGCGCGAGGGCAGCACCTGCACCCAGGCCCGGCCGAGCAGCTCGTGCTTGCGCTCCTCGTCGACGTGGCCGTGGAAGGTGACGGCGTCGGCGATGTCGAGCTCGCGCGCGTACGCCTTCAGGTTCTCCGCCCACCACCCGTCGCCGATGACGTCGAGCCGGAGCCCGGGGAAGCGGCCGCGCAGCGCGGCGGTGGCGGCGAGCGCGTCCTCGATCTGCTTGTGCGGCACCAGCCGGGAGAGCACCACGAGGCGGGGCGCCTCCGCCCTGGTCTCCCGGCCGCCCGCGCGCACCCCGGCGGGGATCGGCTCGGCGCCGTTGCGCACGACGGCGATCCGCTCGCGCTGCACGCCGACGGTGGCGAGTTCCTCGGCCGACGGCAGCGAGACGGTGAGGTACTGGTTGCGCCGGTGCACGCGCGGCGAGAGCCAGGACTCGATCCACCAGCCGATCCGGCCGATCACCGCACCCGCCACCGGCCACTGCTCGCGGTGCCCGTGGTGCACGAGCACGACGGCGGGCGCCCCCGCGGCGAGCGCGGCGAAGAACGGGATGCCGTTCTGGGTGTCGATCACCGCGTCCGGCCGCAGCCCGCGCAGCGGGCCGAGCCCGATCCGGCCGAGCAGGATGGCGGCCAGCGCGCGCGGGTAGACGGTGTACGGGCCGCCGCCGCGGCTGATCTCGATCCCGTCGATCCGCTCCCGGCGCGCCGCGCCCGGGTACCCGGCGGTGCGCAGCGTGACCTTGACGCCCCGCGCCGCCAGCCGGGCGCCGACCCGCTCCAGGTACCGCTCGCTGCCGCCGCCCTGCGGGTGCCCGGTGTCGCGCCAGCAGAGCAGGAGCACTTCGCGCACGATGGAGCTTCTCTCGTCGTCGTCGGCCGGGAATGTCGCTACACCCTATATCCCCACCTCCGCCCCGGACCGGACATCTCCGCCGCGGCGGCCCTGCGCCGCTGTGCGAGACTCGGCGCCGTGCTCCGAGCCGCGAACACCGACCGCATCCCCCGCTTCGCCCGCCGGGCGGTCTCCGGCGCCGCCACGCTCGCCGCCGAGCGCGGGAGCGGCCCCCGCTTCGCCCGCCGCGCGACGCTGCGCCGCTCGCTGCGGCTGCTCGGCAGCTTCCGGTTCGAGCAGTCCGCCCCCGCCGTCTTCTACGGCGGCCTCGCGACCGACACCGCGGAGTTGATCGCCGACTTCTACCTGGACGCCACCGGCCGCGACCTCACCGGCGCCACCGTGCTGGACGTCGGCGGCGGCCCCGGCTACTTCGCCGACGAATTCGACCGCGCGGGCGCGCGCTACCTCCCGGTCGAGCCGGACCCGTCGGAGATGCACGCCGCCGGGCTCTCGGTGCCCGGCGCGGTGCGCGGCTCCGGCATGGCGCTGCCCTTCCGGGACGGCGCGGTGGACATCTGCCTGTCCTCGAACGTGGCCGAGCACGTCCCCGACCCGTGGCTGATGGCCGACGAAATGGTCAGGGTGACCCGCCCCGGCGGGCTCGTCGTGCTCTCCTACACCGTGTGGCACGGCCCGTTCGGCGGCCACGAGACCGGGCCGTGGCACTACCTGGGCGGCGAGTACGCGGCGCGCAAGTACAGACGCAAGCACGGCCGGGAGCCGAAGAACCGGTTCGGCCGCTCCCTCTTCGCGGTTAGCGCGACCGCCGGGCTGACCTGGGCTTCTCGGACTCCCGCGCAGGTCGAAGCGGTCTTCCCGCGCTACCACCCACGCTGGGCGTGGTGGCTGGTCCGCATCCCGCTCCTGCGCGAGCTACTGGTCAGCAATCTGGTCGTGGTGGCCATCGCACCGGGCCGACCGGCCGGTCGCTGAGAGTTGGCTGTCAGGCCCGCTGCGCGACCGCGCTGACCAGTCCGCGCAACCGGGCCGGGCGGGCGGCGGGCTCGGCCGCCGGAGCGGGCCACGGCGGCTCCTGCAGCGCCAGCCCGACCGTCTCCATGGCGGTGAGGCCGACCTGACCGGCCAAAGCGCCGACCGTCACCACCGCCTCCGCCGCCTGCATGGCCGCGGTCGCCTGCTCCAGCGTGAGGGTGCGACCGGGCAGAAACGAGACCACCCACCCTCCGGTGCCGACGGACTTGGCCTGATGGTCGGTCCGGTCGCTGGTCATCAGCGACCGTCCGATCACGTGCACCGCCATGTCGCGATCTCCCCAATCGGTCTCGGTTGCGTCTCGATCGAGCGGACTTTCAGTTACCAGCATCCATCGATCAGCAACAAAACGCAATAGTGCGTTTGACGAAAAGCGAACCGGGAGGTCGGAATTCACGCC
Organism: Nocardia sp. NPDC057353; assembly: GCF_042667085.1. Lineage (NCBI taxonomy): Bacteria > Bacillati > Actinomycetota > Actinomycetes > Mycobacteriales > Nocardiaceae > Nocardia > Nocardia sp. NPDC057353. The sequence continues at coordinate 69,272 of NZ_JBHVAK010000024.1, read as the reverse complement.
GCCCGGAGCTGCGAGAAAGCGGCAAACTAGAACACGTTACAGACAATCCAGACCCGAAAATGTAACGTGTTCCCATGCATTACGACAGCCTGTTCATCGGCGGCCAGTGGACTACTCCGGCCGGGTCCGAGCAGCTCCAGGTCATCTCCCCGGCCACGGTCGAGCCGGTGGGCAGCGTCCCCCGCGTCACCACCGAGGACGTCGACCGGGCGGTCGCCGCCGCGCGCGCCGCCTTCGACTCCGGGCCGTGGCCGCAGACTCCGCCCGCCGAGCGCGCCGCCGTCCTGACCAGGATGGCCCGGTTGATCGAGCAGCGCGCAGGCGACCTGCTCGCCGCGCTCACCGCCGAGATGGGCGCCACCGCGCTGGTCGGCGGCACGCTGAACCAGATCCCCGCGGTCGCCGCGCTGGACGCCTACGCGGGGCTGGCCGACACCTTCCCCTGGCGGGAGACGCGCACCGGCGCCTTCGGCACCTCGCGGGTCTCGCGCGAGCCGCGCGGGGTGGTCGCCGCGATCACCGCCTGGAACGTTCCGCTCTTCCTGGCCGCGAACAAGCTCGCCCCCGCGCTGCTGGCGGGCTGCACGGTCATCCTCAAGCCCTCCCCGCTGACCCCGCTCAGCGCGAACATCGTCGCCGACATCTGCACCGAGGCCGGGCTGCCGGACGGCGTGCTCTCGGTGCTGCCCGCCGAGCCGGAGGCGGCGGAGTACCTGGTGACCCACCCCGGCGTGGACAAGCTGACCTTCACCGGGAGCACCGCGGTCGGCCGCAAGCTCGGCGCGCTCGCCACCGAGCAGCTCAAGACGGTCTCGCTGGAGCTCGGCGGCAAGTCGGCGGCGATCGTGCTGCCCGACGTCGACCTGGCCGCGAGCGTGCCCATGCTGACCTTCGCCGGGCTGATGAACAGCGGCCAGGGCTGCGTGGCGCAGACCCGCATCCTGGCCCCGCGCAGCCGCTACGACGAGATCGTGGACGCGGTGGTGGAGAACGTGCGCGCCATGCAGACCGGCGACCCCACCGACCCGGCCACCGTGCTCGGCCCGCTCATCTCCGAGCGGCAGCGCGAGCGGGTGGAGAACTACATCGCCATCGGGCAGAAGGAGGGCGCGCGCCTGGTCCTCGGCGGCGGCAGGCCCGCCGGCCTCGACCGCGGCTGGTACGTGGAGCCGACCATCTTCGCCGACGTGGACAACTCCTCGACCATCGCGCAGGAGGAGATCTTCGGCCCGGTCCTCGCGGTGATCCCGTACGAGACCGAGGACGAGGCGGTGGCGATCGCCAACGACTCCGCCTACGGCCTGGCGGGCTCGGTGTGGACCACCGACATCGAGCACGGCGCGGAGATCGCGGGCCGGGTGCGCACCGGCACCTACGCCATCAACTGGTATGCCTTCGACCCGGGCGCGCCGTTCGGCGGGTACAAGAATTCCGGAATCGGCCGGGAAAATGGACCGGAGGGTCTCGATTCTTTCTGCGAGCAGAAATCGGTCCTGATGCCGCTCGGCTACACGGAGTAGCCGAACTCATTCCTCGAGCGTGACCACCCGCAAAACGGGCGCGGGTTCCGGGGCGGAGTCGACGATCTCCACCCGGAACCCCGGCGGCAGAACGGAATCGAGCCGCGAGGCGGCGCGGCGCAGCGGGGTGCTCGGCAGGACGTCGCGCAGTGCACCGGTATCCAGATCGGTCATGTCCCGACACCTTCCGCGCGCCCGTAATTCATTTCTCCAGGTCGAACGCGAGAAGCATAAGCCACCGAAGCCCGACCTCATGGCAACCGGAGAATTCCCCCGGAACGTGTCCGGTAAACACCGCCGCCCGCAATTCCTCAGCGTCGCAGCGCCCGGCGGTATGCGGCGGGGGTGCTGCCGGTGGCGGCGCGCAGGTGGCAGCGCAGCGCGGTGACGCTGCCGAAACCCGCCTGCGCCGCAACGACTTCCACCGGCAGCTCGGTGGTCTCCAGCAGCTGCCGCGCGCGCAGCGTGCGCTGCGCGTCCAGCCAGCGCCGCGGCGTCCCGCCGACCAGCGCGGCGAAGCGCCTGGCGAAGGTGCGCTCGCTCATCAGCGCGTGCGCCGCCAGCGCCGGAACATCAGGCACCGCAGCGGGATTCGCGGCGGCCCAGCTCAGGGTGGCGGCCAGCGCGCCCGCCTCGGTGCGCGGCGGCGGCGCGGCGGGGATGTACTGCGCCTGCCCGCCCTCGCGGTGCGGCGGGGTGACGTTCCAGCGTGCGAGGTCGGCGGCGGCCTGCGCCCCGAGTTCGCGGCGCACCAGGTGCAGGCAGAGGTCGAGGCCTGCGGCGAGCCCCGCCGAGCTCAGCACCGCGCCGTCGTCGACGTAGAGCGCCTCCGGCTCGAGCCGGACCGCCGGGAACATCCGGGCGAACTCGGCGCAGTACCCCCAGTGCGTGGTCGCGCGCCTGCCGTCGAGCAGCCCGGCGTGCGCCAGCACGAAGGCACCGACGCAGATGCTCACCATCGTGGCCCCGCGCGCGGCCGCCGCGCGCAGCGCGTCGAGCACCTCGGGCGGCGGGGCGAGGGTGGGCAGCGCGATGCCGGGGACCACCACCAGCTCCGCCGTCTCCAGCGCCGCCAGCCCGTGCTCCACCCGCAGGTCGAAGCCGTTCGGCGTCCACACCGGCCCCGGCCGCACCCCGCAGGTGCGCATCTCGAAACCGGCGGACTGCCCGGTCGCGTCCGGGCCGTGCCGGAAGGCCTGCACCGCGCAGCCGAGGTCGAAGGTCATGACGCCGTCCAGCGCCAGCGCCACCACCTGCCTCATGCGGTCAGTTTGGCAGAGATCCAAGCATCTGTGGCATTCGCGCCACTCGCCCCCGCCGGGAACCAGCGCTGTACTGAGTGCGACTAGGAGGTCGCATGAGCGTGGACAACGAGGTCATCAGGGCGAACAGCGGGGCGCTCGTGCCCGCGCAGCGCAGGCGGTTGCGGGTCGAGATCGCGCGGCAGCTGCCGGGGCTGCTCGCCGGGCAGCTGGCCTGGGCGATGCGGCGCGGCGGGCAGGGGCGGACCGACCGGGGCCGGGTGCCGGACACCCGCGCCGCGCGGGAAGCGGAGGAGCTGGCGCGCGCCGAGCTCTCCGCGCCGGTGCTGGCGCACTCGTTCCGCACCTACCTGTTCGGCCGGGCGCTGGCCGGGCTCGACGGCAACACCTACGACGACGAGGTGGCCTACATCGCCTGCCTGCTGCACGACCTGAACCTCGAGCACCCGACGCCGGGCCGGTGCTTCGCGGTCGCCGGCGGCGAGCGGGCCGCGGCCTTCGCGCTCGGCGCCGGGCTGGGGCCGGAGCGGGCGGACGCGGTCGGGGCCGCGGTGGCGGCGCACGTCACGCCGGGGGTGGCGGCGGACACCGGCGATCCGGGCGGGTTCGTCTCGGCGGGCGCCGCGGTGGACGTGCTCGGTGCGCGGATCGCCGAGCTGGACCGCGGCTGGGTGCGCGAGGTGCTGGCCGAGCACCCGCGGCACGGCTGGAAGAAGGTGGCGGTCGCGGCGTTCCGCGCCGAGGCGGCGGCGGTTCCGCATGGCCGCACCGCGCTGCTGCTCGCCACCGGCTTCGCCACCGCGGTCCGGCTCGCGCCGTTCCCGGAATAGCCGAGAGCGCGGCGCCCGGAATGCTCCCGGGGCCGCGCTCTCGTCAGGCGGAACTACCCCAACCGCTGCTTCAGCGCCTCGAACTCGTCGCGCACGCCGGACGGCAGCTTGTCGCCGACGAACTCGAACCACTCCTCGATGAGCGGGATCTCCTTGCGCCACTCCTCGGCGTTCACCGCGAGCGCCTCGTCGACATCGGCCGCGTCGACATCGAGGCCGTCGAGGTCGAGCTGACTCGCGGTCGGCACGTGGCCGATGGCGGTCTCCTCGGCGGCGGCCGAGCCCTCGATGCGGCCGACGATCCACTCCAGCACGCGGGAGTTCTCGCCGAATCCGGGCCACAGGAAGCGGCCGTCCTCGCCCCGGCGGAACCAGTTCACGTAGAAGATCTTCGGCAGCTTCGCGGCGTCGGCGTTCTTGCCGATATTGATCCAGTGGCCCAGGTAGTCGCCGACGTGGTAGCCGAGGAAGGGCAGCATGGCCATCGGGTCGCGGCGCACGGTGCCGACCTTGCCCTCGGCGGCGGCGGTCTGCTCGGAGGAGAGCGTGGCGCCCATGAACACGCCGTGCTGCCAGTCGAAGGACTCGCTGACCAGCGGGACCGTGGTCTTGCGGCGCCCGCCGAACAGGATCGCCGAGATCGGGACGCCCTGCGGGTCGTCCCACTCGGGGGCCAGGATCGGGCACTGCGACATGGGGGTGCAGTAGCGGGAGTTGGGGTGCGCGGCCAGCGTCTCCGTCTCGCGGAGGTACCAGTCGTTGCCCTTCCAGTCGATCAGGTGGTCGGGCTCGCCCTCCAGCCCCTCCCACCAGACGTCGTTGTTGTCGGTGAGCGCGACGTTGGTGTAGACGGTGTTGCCCGCCTCGACCGTGGCCATGGCGTTCGGGTTGGACTTCCGGTTGGTGCCAGGCGCGACGCCGAAGAAGCCGAACTCCGGGTTGACCGCGTAGAGCTGCCCGTCCTTGCCGAACCGCATCCAGGCGATGTCGTCACCGAGGGTCTCGGCGCGCCAGCCGGGGACGGTGGGCTGGATCATGGCGAGGTTGGTCTTGCCGCAGGCGCTCGGGAAGGCCGCGGCGATGTAGTACGCCTTGTTCTCCGGGGAGATGAGCTTGAGGATCAGCATGTGCTCGGCGAGCCAGCCCTCGTCGTGCGCCATGGCCGAGGCGATGCGCAGCGAGTAGCACTTCTTGCCGAGCAGCGCGTTGCCGCCGTAGCCGGAGCCGTAGCTCCAGATCTCCCGAGCCTCCGGGAAGTGCGTGATGTACTTGGTGTCGTTGCACGGCCACGGCACGTCGGCCTGGCCCTCGGCGAGCGGGGCGCCGACCGAGTGCAGCGCCTTCACGAACGGCCGGTCGGTGCCGAGCTTCTCCAGCGCCGCCTTGCCCATCCTGGTCATCACGCGCATGGAGACCACGACGTACTCGGAGTCGGTCAGCTCGACGCCGAGCTTGGGGTCATCGGCGCCGAGCGGGCCCATGCAGAACGGCACCACGTAGAGGGTGCGGCCGCGCATGCTGCCGCGGTACAGCTCGGTCATGGTGGCGCGCATCTCGGCCGGGTCGACCCAGTTGTTGGTCGGGCCCGCGCCGTCCTCGGTCTCGGAACAGATGTAGGTGCGCGACTCCACCCGCGCGACGTCCGAGGGGTCGGAGAGCGCAAGGAAGGAGTTCGGCTTCTTCTTCGGGTCGAGCTGCCTGAACGTGCCCGCCTCGACGAGCTGGGTGGTCAGGCGATCCCACTCCTCGTCGGAACCGTCCGCCCAGACCACGCGCTCCGGCTGCGTGAGCTCTGCGACCTCCTGCACCCAGGCGAGCAGTTCGGCATGTTCGGTCGGCGCCTTGCCGTCGGATCCACGAAGACCGGGAATGGTCGCTGAGGTCATGAAAACTCTCCTGAGACGGGCAGCCGCCCCGATGCTCCGCCGCCTGGCCCTAGGCCCGTGACCAGCGCGAACACACCGAGCGCCACCATTGGCGGTAAAGCACCCGCTACGACCGATCGGCGGATCGCCCAACCGGGCGGCGTGTACGGACGAAGCGGACGCCCAGGTTCCTGCTTAGAGGTTAACGCGATGTGACGATCGGTACGGCATCGGGATGGCTATGGAGTACCCAGGAGAAACCTATTTCACAACCGGAATCCATCGGTTCAGGCTTTCGATATCGCGCTCGCAGGCACTGAGCTGACCTGGGCGTTCGGCGGCGGACCTGCGGATCGCGGCCTCCAGTTCGGCCACCCGGCGGTCGGTGTCCACCACCCTGGCAGCTGTGGTCTGTACCACATGATCGGAGAGCGCGGTCTCCGCGGTCACCAACGCGGTCGCCACCCGCTGCTCCAGCTGCGCCTTCACATTGACCAGCGCGTCCGCCACCCACTGCCGGACGTGGTTGCGCTCGGCGACCTGGCCGCGGGCCCGCACCACCCAGGCGGCGGCGCCCGCGCCGAGCAGCAGCGTGACCGGGACGCTGGCCGCGTCCAGCGCGGGCACCAGGGAGAACGGCGCCACCATGAGCCTGCCGATGCCGACCCCCGCGGAGGCGCCGAGCCCGATCATCAGGTGGTCCTCGACGCCGCGGTGCCGCGGCTCCGGGTCGGGGCCGACCCGGGGCGCGGGCTCGCGGCGGCGCAGCGGGACGGTGCCATCGCCGTCCAGCCTGGTCGCGAGCTCGGCGGTGCGCTGCTCGATCGCGGTGTCCAGGGCGGTGGTGAGCTCGCTGACCGACCACTGCAGGTGGTCCGGGTAGCTGCCGAGGTCGGGGCGGGCGAGCTTGTCCAGCTCGGCGCGGGCGGCGGTGTGCAGCGCGCGGATCCTGGCGCCGACCTCGGTGAGCAGGTCGACGCGGGCCAGGTGCAGCTGGCCGCGCAGGGTCGCGACGGCCGTGGTGCGGCCGCCGTCCCTGCCCGCGATCAGCGCGGTGCGCTCGGCGCGCAGGGCGAGCTCGTCGGAGCCGGTGCGCAGCACGGTCGCCTGGTCGGCGATGCGCTGCCTGGTCTCGGTGAGCACCCTGGTGGTCACCGCGGCGACCCGCTCCCGGCCGCCCGCGCCCGCCGCGGCGGCGCAGAGCGCGGCGTGCAGCGCGGCCAGCCCGGAGCGGTCGAGCAGGGCGGGGTCGCCGCCGCGGGCGGCCGCGGCGAGCCGGGCCGAGACCGGGAAGACGGCGGCCTCCAGCCCGGCGGCGCGGAGCAGCGCCTCGTCCCGGTCGCGGACCGTGCGCCAGTCCCGGTGCGCGTGCGTTCCGTTCAGGGCGAGCAGGACCTGGGTGCCGTCGGCGCGCAGCCTGCGCAGCAGGTCGACGGTGTCGTTGCCGAGCACGGTGCCCGCGTCCAGCAGGACCAGCGCGACCGGGCCCGGCGCGGCGCCGCGCGGCGAGGTGGTCTCCACCGAGGCGGCGATGCCTGGCACCGGGTCGGTGAGCGCGACGCGCGGCTCGAAGCGGGCCAGCTCGGTGCGGAGCACGGTGGTGTTGGCGTCGTCCGGGCCGATCAGCGTGACCCTGGAGCCGGTCCCCCCGCCGCGCACCGCGCGCAGCAGCGCCATGCCCTGCGGGTTCCACCGGGCGATCAGCGCCTCGATCTCCGGCGACAGATCGGTGCGCTGCCCGCCGTCGGCGTCGCCGTCGAGCACGGCGCTCGCGCCGGAGGCCGCCGCGGCGCCGGAGGCCGCCGCGGCGCCGGAGGCCGGGTCCGTGCGGGCGGCCCCGTGCACGGCGGGGATGGGAACGTTCCCGGCCGCCGGGCTCGCGGCCGGTCCGGCGGTCAGGTCGAGCCGCGTGCTCGCGGCGGGCTCCGGACTCGCGCCGGGTAGCCCGGCAGGTTCCGCTTCAGAGTCCGGCACCGCTGAGCCGTTCCCAGAGGCGCTGGTAGCCGACGTGCACGCGGAGCGCGGCGCGGCGGGCGGGGGCGGGCAGGTCGCCGCCCGCGACGGCGCGCCAGCGCTGCGCGCGGGCGCTGGCGTCGTCCGCGTCGGCGGGGGCCGGGGCGGCGTAGCCCGCGGCGAGGTGCGCCACCTGCGGGCAGGCCAGCCCGGCGCGCAGCCCGAGCCAGCGCGCCTCGTCCCCGTCGAGGTACTGCTCCAGCAGGTCGCGGGCGACGCCGCCCGCGGCGGGCACCGCGCGCGCCGCGAGCCGGGCCAGCTCGTCGAGCAGCTCGCCGCCGCGCAGCGCCCCGATCTGCTCGTAGCGCCGGTGCAGCAGGCCGTGCAGCGGGTCGATCCCGGAGGCGGCGTGCAGCAGCTGTAGCAGCGCCCGCGCCCCGATCCGCGGGTCGTGCCGCAGCGCGGCCAGCGCGCAGTTCACCCCGTGCAGGTCCCACTCCAGGAGCAGCCGCTCGCGCACCGCGAGGTCGGGGCCGGGCGCGAGGAAGAGGTCGGGGGCGAGGGTGAGCGCGGGGTCGTCCCGCTCGGCCAGCGCGCGCAGCGCGGCGAGGTCGTCGGCGGAGACGGTGCCCGCCCTGGTCCGCACCGCCAGGCTCGCGACGACGGGCACGGTCGCGATCCCGAGCTCGGCGGCGCAGCGCTCGGCCGCCACCACCGCGTCGGACCAGCGGGTGCCGATGGCGTCGGCCTTGTTCAGCACCACGACGGCGCGCTGCTTGGGCACCGCGTCCAGCGCGCGCCGGTCGGCGGGCAGCGGCGCGCCCGCGAGCACGTACACCACGATGTCGCCGTCGAGCACCGGCTCGGGGCTGCCGGGCGAGTCCACCGGCCCGGTCTCCACCGCGGAGATCAGCGCCAGCGCCGCGGCGACCGTGCTGCGGCCCGCCCCGGAGCGGCCGGTGATCTGGATCCGGGGCGGCTTGCGGGCGCGCCGGGCGGCCGCGTCGAGCAGCTCCCCGATCCGCCGGTCGGCCGCGGTGCCGATGGCGAGCGTGCGCACCAGCTCGTCCAGTGGGTCCGCCGCCCCTGGCACCGGGCCGGTGAGATCGACGGCCGTCGTCATGGTGTGGATCGCCCCCTCGCCGGGGCGGCCCCGCGCCCCGCTGCCCGGCATTCTGTCAGAGCCGGTGCGGGCCGTCAGGTGCCGCTGAAGAAGCGGTTGGCCCGGCGCACCGCCCAGCCCGGCGCGTACTTGGCGGTGGTCGCCAGCACCTTGGCCTGCACTCCGATCTCGTAGTGCACCTTCTCCCGGCGCAGCCGGGTGCCGCGCCTGGTCGCCGCCCAGATGCCCGCCGCGACGTCGTCGGAGGTCAATCGGATGCCGAGCGAGCGGGTGCTGCCGATGTCGAGCCCGTCGACCATGCCGGTCGCGACGAAGAGCGGCCAGATCGCGAGCACCCGGATGTCGTGTTTGCGCCACTCCAGGTCGAGCGCCTCGGTGAGGCTCTTGACCGCGGACTTGCTGGCGCCGTAGGTGGACAGCTCCGGCTGGCCGTAGATGGCCGAGGCCGAGCAGAGGTTCACCACCTGCGCGCCCGGGGTGTCGCGCAGGTAGGGGAAGGCGGTGTGCGTGCCGGTGAGCACCCCGCCGAGGTTGATGTCGAAGACGGTGCGGTGCGCCGCGAGGCCGATCTGCTCGAAGGGGCCGGAGCGCAGCACCCCCGCATTGTTGACCAGGACGTCCAGCCGCCCCTCGCGCTCGTGGAACTCGCGCAGCCGCAGCTCCCACTGCGCGGTGTCGGTGACGTCCAGCACCGCGGTGTGCACGCTCTCCGCGGGCAGCTCGGCGGCGAGCCGGGAGAGCCCGACCTCGTCCACGTCGTAGGCGCCCACCCGGTAGCCGCGGGCCGCGAAGAGCGCCGCGGTGGCCCGGCCGATACCGGCGGCCGCGCCGGTGACGAAGACGGTGGGTGTGCTCATGCCGGGCAGTCTAGTGCCGGGCCGCTGACGTGCCGGTGGCCGCCGGAGCGCCGGGGTGCTCCGAAAACCATTGCCCAGCAGCGGAAACCTTCTTTTACCCAGGCGTAACCGCGCAGCGCTTGTTTCCTGTCATTCACTGCAGTTTCATCGTATGCATCAGTTCTTCCACCGGCAGGAGCCCCACGATGACCACCTCGACCTCGCCTGCTCCCTTCCTGGTGACCTCCGGTTTCCACGAGAAACTCGGCCGCATGCCGGTCGCGGAGTACCCGGGAACCGAGGGCTACATCGACGACGTGTACGCCAACCCGGGCGGCTCGCCGATGGCCTCCGGCTACTTCGAGCTGCGGCACACCGACGCCCCGCTGGACTACCGATACGAGTACGACGAGATGAAGGTCGTGCTCGCGGGCGAGTTCCGGCTGGAGAACCCGGAGACCGGGCAGGTGCTGATCGCCAGGGAGAAGGACGCCATCTTCTTCCCCAAGGGCTCGCGCATCCTCTTCTCCACCCCCGACCGCGCGCTCGCCTTCTACGTCGGGCTGCGCTCCTTCGCGCCGTGACGGTGCATCCCGCGACCACCAGCGTCCCGCACTGGTCGCCCGAGCCCGCGCTCGATCCGGGCGGGGCGCGGCGGTTCGTGCTGGGGGCTGGTGGCGACTTCGCGCTGACGCCGGACGGGTCGGTGCCGGACGCGGTGTTCGCCGCGGCGGTCACCGGTGACCGCTTCGTCATCCTCGGGAACGCGGCCGAGATCGCCCGCGCCCGTGCCGATCTGCTCGCGGCCGGGGTGCTCCCGGCGGAGATCACCGAGGCGCTGACCGGCGCGCCGGACCCGCACGCCGACCAGCCGCGCACGGTCTACTGCCCGCACTGCCACAGCGCGAGCACCGGGTCGGTGCCGATCGGCGGCACCGTGCCCTGCGCGAGCTGCGGCATCGAGCTCGTTGTCTACCACCACTATTCGCAGCGCCTCGGAGCCTTCCTCGGCTACTGCGCCGAGGCCGAGGAGCTGCCGTGAGCGACGAGCTGACGGTCACCCGCGCGACCGCGCTCTGCCCGGACGTGCGCGAGATCGTGCTGGCCCGCCCCGACGGCGACGTACTGCCGTCGTTCGCGCCGGGCAGCCACATCGGGCTGCACTGCGGCCCCGGGCTGCGCAATGCCTACTCGCTCACCGGCCACGGGCTGGACCCGCGGCACTACGCCGTCTCCGTTCGGCTCGACCCGGCCGGGCGCGGCGGCAGCCGGTGGGTGCACGGGCTGCGGCCTGGCGACCGGGTCAGGGTCGACCCACCGCGCAGCGCCTTCGCCCCCGTCGCCGACGCGCGCCACCACCTGCTTGTCGCGGGCGGAATCGGGGTGACCCCGCTGCTCGCGCACGTGCGCGCCGCGCTGACCTGGGGCCGCTCCTTCCGGCTCCACTACGCGCACCGCCCCGGCCACGGCGCGCACGCCGACGAACTGCGCGCGCTCTGCGGCGACCGGCTCGAGGTCGCGCACTCCGCCGCGGCGCTGTGGGCGGCGCTCGGCCCGGCGCTGCGCCGCCAACCGCTCGGCACCCACCTCTACGTCTGCGGCCCGGCCGCGCTCAACGACGCGGTCACCGCGGCGGCGGCGGAGGCGGGCTGGCCGGACCAGCGCGTACACACCGAAGCCTTCGCCGCGGCCCCGGTCGCCGCGGGCAGCTCGTTCACCGTGCGGCTGGCGCGCAGCGGGCACGAGTTCGAGGTCGGCGCCGAGCAGACCATGCTCGACGCCCTGCTCGCCCGCGGCGCCGCGGTGCCGAACCTGTGCAGACAGGGCGTCTGCGGCGAGTGCAGGCTCGGGGTCCGCTCCGGCCGCGCCGAGCACCGCGACACCGTCCTCACCGCCGACGAGCGCGGCACCGCCGTGCTGCCCTGCGTCTCCCGCGCCACCGGCCGATTGGAGCTGGAGCTGTGATCACCCCGACCGCCGACGTCGCCCGCTACCCCTTCCCGCTGCCCCGCGACGTCTACCGCTACAGCGCCAATGTCGAGCCCGCCGGGGCGCCGCGCGCGACCGAGGCGGGGTCGTGGGGCGCGCACCGGATCGACATCGACCGCCACCTGCGCGCCGAGCTGGCCGAGCGCGCCGCGATCCTGCGCGCCGACCCCACCAGGCACCAGTGCCTGCCGCACATGCGCCCCGCCGCCTGGGAGGCGCTGCTGGTCTGCCTCGGCGAGCTGGCCGCCGCGCACCCGGAGTCGATGGCGCTGCGCCGGGACGGCGACCGCGTGCACTGGCGCAACGACCTGCTCGGCACCGAGCGCGAGTTCACCGTCGGCGACCCCGGCACCGAGCCGCTGCGCTTCCTCGGCACCCAGCTGCAGGAGGACGTCGTCCTGCTCGACCAGCGCGCCGGGCAGCTGTGGGCCGATGCCGGGCTGGTCACCTTCGCGGCCGACTGGTCCATGCGCTTCGACGTCGGCATGAGCTTCCTGCAGATCCACGGCCCGGTGCCGCGGGTGCACACCGAGCGGGTGATCCCGCGCGCGCACGACTTCCTGCTCCGGCTGCCCGCGGGCCCCGGCTTCCGCCGCACCAACTGGACGCTCACCGTCGACCGCAGGCTGGACACCTCGACCGAGACCTACCCGGAGTGGGGCCGCGACCGCAGGACCGTCGCCGACGGCCCGCTGGACGCCGCGGGCGACCGGCTCTGCCTGCGCACCGAGGTGCAGCACCTGATCCGGCTGCCGTACTCCGGCGCGGTGATGTTTCTCATCCGCACCTACCTGCTCTCGCTGCGCGAGCTGGCCGCGGTGCCGGAGTGGGCGGCCCGGCTGGCCGCCGTGCTCGCCGAACTCCCGCCCGACATGGCCGATTACAAGGGGCTGACCCGGACCCGCGCGGTCGCGGTCGAGTGGCTGCGGCGGTACGGCGGCGCACCGCGCTGAACGCCGCGAGCGCGGTCGGCTGCCGACGTGCTCCCAGCATGCTGGACAATGGGGGCGTGAACGACGCCGCCAACCACACTGCCGAGTCGGTTCCGGGCCTGCCGTCCACAGCCCCGGCCCGCGAGCCACGCCGCGGCGCCGCCTCCCGGCTCTACCCCCGGGTCACCAGCTTCCGCTCCCGCCGCGGCGCGCTGACCCCGAACCAGCAGCTCAGCTGGGACCGCACCTGGCCGCTGATCGGCCGCGAGGTGGCCGACGAGCCGCTGGACGCCGCCGCCTGGTTCGGCCGCGAGGCGCCGCTGGTGGTGGAGATCGGCTGCGGCACCGGCACCGCGACCGCGCTGATGGCGCAGGCCGAGCCGGAGCTGAACCTGATCGGCATCGAGGTGTACCAGCCCGGCCTCGCCCAGCTGGTGCAGCGGGTGGAGCGCGAGCAGATCCCGAATATCCGGCTGCTCCGCGGCGACGCCGTCGACGTGCTGGAGAACATGGTTGCCCCGGAGTCGCTGACCGGCGTCCGGGTCTTCTTCCCCGACCCGTGGCCCAAGGCGCGGCACCACAAGCGGCGGCTGCTGCAGCCCGCAACGGTCGCGCTGATCGCCGACCGGCTGATCCAGGGCGGCACGCTGCACGTCGCCACCGACCACGCCGAGTACGCCGAGCAGATCGCCGCCGTCGGTGCGGGCGAACCGCGGCTGACCGGGCTCAACGATGTCACCGGCGGCGATTCGGCGCGGCTCGCCGAGACCGCGCTGATCGGCGTGGAGCGCCCGATCACCAAGTTCGAGAGCAAGGCGCATCGCGTCGGTAGCGCCATCACCGAGCTGGTGTGGGGGAAGATCGGGTCATGAGCCTCAGCGACACGACCCACGACGAGGTGGAGGTTGCCGAAGCGCCCGCTGCCGTCCGCCGGGTGCTGCTGGTCTGGGACGCGCCGAACCTGGACATGGGGCTCGGCGCCATCCTCGGCGGCCGCCCGACCGCCGCCTACCGCCCGCGCTTCGACGCGCTCGGCCGCTGGCTGCTCGCCCGCACCGCCGAGCTCTCCGGGGGCAGCGCGCAGCGGGTGGAGCCGGAGGCGACGGTCTTCACCAATATCGCGCCCGGCACCGCCGACGTGGTGCGGCCGTGGGTGGAGGCGCTGCGGAACGTCGGGTATGCGGTTTTCGCCAAACCCAAGATCGACGAGGACTCCGACGTCGACGCCGACATGCTGGCCCACATCGAGCAGCGCAACCGCGGCGGCGGGCTGGCCGGAATCATGGTCGCCTCCGCTGATGGCCAGGCCTTTCGGGAGCCGCTGGAGCGGCTCGCCGCGGCCGGGGTGCCCGCGCAGGTGCTCGGCTTCCGGGAGCATGCGAGTTGGGCCGTCACATCCGATACCCTCGAGTTCATCGACCTCGAGGACATCCCGGGCGTGTTCCGTGAACCCCTGCCCCGGGTGAGCCTCGACTCGCTGCCCGACGAGGGTGCCTGGCTGCAGCCGTTCCGGCCGCTGTCGGCATTGCTCACCTCTCGCCCCGCCCAAGGAGTCGCTTAGTGTTCACACGCTGGGGCGATCTGGTCTTCAAGCTGCGCTTCGCCGTTCTCGGCATCGTCAGCGCGGCGCTGCTCGCCCTCGGCGGCTACGGCCTCGGCCTCGGCGACCACCTGAGCTCCAGCGGGTGGGACGACCCCACCTCGGAATCGGCTCAGGCGGCCCGCATCTCGGACGAGGCCTTCGGCCGCGACCACAACAGCGACGTGATCGTGCTGTACACCGCCCCGGACGGGACCACGATCGACGACCCGGCCTTCCGCGACAAGATCGTGGAGAGCCTGAACCGGCTGCCGCGCGAGCACCCCGAGCAGATCGCGAAGGTGAACGGCGCCTACTGGCAGACCGAGACCGGCCAGGCCTCGCCGCTCACCTTCGGCTCCAAGGACAGGCAGCACACCTTCGCCTCGATCGCCATCGTCGGCGACGACGACACCACGATGGTGCGCAACTACCGGGACGTCAAAGACGAGTTCGGCATCGACGGCATCAATGTTCAGGTAGCCGGGTTGCAGCCGGTGGCGGGCACCCTGAACGACACCATGGCCGAGGACCAGAAGCGCATGGAGCTGCTGGCCATCCCGGCCGTCGGCGTGCTGCTCTTCTTCGTCTTCGGCGGGCTGGTCGCCGCGGCGCTGCCGCTGGTGGTCGGCGGCCTCACGGTCATCGGCGCGTGGGGCATCGTGCGCTTCCTGACCCACTTCACCGAGGTGAACTCGTTCGTCTCGCCGGTGGTCTCGATGATCGGGCTCGGGCTCGCCATCGACTACGGGCTCTTCATCGTGAGCCGGTTCCGCGAGGAGCGCGCCGAGGGGTACGACACCAGGGCCGCCGTGCGGCGCTCGGTGATGACCGCGGGCCGGACCGTCGTGTTCTCCGCGACCATGATCATCGCCAGCCTCGGCGGCATGCTGCTCTTCCCGCAGGGCTTCCTGAAGTCGGTCGCCTACGGCGCCATCGCCACCGTCTCGCTGGCCGCGGTCACCGCGCTCACCGTGCTCCCCGCCATGCTCGCCATCCTCGGCAAGCGGGTGGACGCGCTCGGGCTCAAGCGGTTCCGCGCCACCAAGACCGCCGAGGAGGTGGAGAACAGCCTCTGGGGGCGCAGCACGAAGTGGGTCATGCGGCACCCGCTGAAGATCGCCATCCCGATCACGATCATCCTGCTGCTGCTCATCATCCCGGTGAAGAACCTGGCCTTCGGCGGCATCAACGAGCGCTACCTGCCGCCGGACAACGCGACCCGGCTGGCGCAGGCCGAGTTCGACCAGATCTTCCCGCTGCGCAAATCCGACCCGGTCCAGATCATCTTCGTCTCCTCCGACACCACCGCCATCGGCCGGGTGCTCAAGGAGGTCAACCAGGCGCCCGGGCTCAGCGCGCCGTTCGAGATCCCGACCAAGTCGCAGACCCAGCCGGACGTCTTCCGCACCAACGCCACCCTGGCCGACTCGGAGAACGCCGACCCCACCATCGAGTACCTGCGCGCGATCGACGTCCCCGACGGCGTCACCATGCTGGTCGGCGGGCAGCCGACGATCCAGAAGGACAGCATCGACGCGCTGCTCGACACGCTGCCGCTGATGATCGCGCTGGTGCTCTTCGTCACCACGCTGCTCATGTTCCTGACCTTCGGCTCGCTGGTGCTGCCGATCAAGGCCGCGCTCATGAGCGCGCTCGGCCTCGGCTCCACGCTCGGCATCCTGACCTGGATCTTCGTCGACGGCCACGGCTCCGAGCTGCTCAACTTCACGCCGCAGCCGATCATGTCGCCGGTGCTCGTGCTGATCATCGCGATCATCTACGGGTTGTCCGTCGACTACGAGGTCTTCCTGCTCTCCCGGATGGTCGAGGCGCGCAGCAAGGGGGCGTCCACCACCGAGGCGGTGCGGGTCGGCACCGCGCACACCGGGCGGATCATCACCGCCGCCGCGCTCATCCTGCTCGTCGTCACCGGTGCCTTCGCCTTCTCCGACCTGGTGATGATGCAGTACATCGCGTACGGCATGGTCGCCGCGCTCTTCATCGACGCCACCGTGCTGCGCATGCTGCTCGTCCCGGCCGTCATGAAGATGCTCGGCGACGACTGCTGGTGGGCGCCCGCCTGGATGAAGCGGGTGCAGGAGAAGATCGGCCTCGGCGAGCCCATCCTGGACGACGAGCGCCCCGGCGGCGACGAAGTGGTCGACCTCGTCAAGACCACGCCGATCACCGACCCGGTGACCATGGTCATGCCCGCCGTCTCCAGCAGCAAGCTGCGCAAGACGCCGCGGCGGCCGCGCACGGTCGAGGAGATCGAGGCGGAGGCGCCGACGGCGCGGATCGGGGGGCGGCACGAGCGGCCCGCGAAGCGGGCTACCGCGCCGCAGGTGTCCAAGGCGGGGCAGCCGGGGACTCCCGCGCGGCCGGGTGAGCCGAGTCGGCCCGGTGAGGTGAAGCGGTCCGGTGAGCCGACCAGGCCGGGCGTGCCGAGGCGGGTCGCGGAGACTCGGCGGCCCGGTGAGGGTGTCGGGATCGGTGAGCCGTCGCGGCCGAACGAACCGGCGCGGCCAGGTGAAGCTGTACGGCCGGGTGGACCTGTGCGTGCCGGTGATGCCGGGCTCGGCGACCAGGGCCGCCCGGGTGGACCGGCGCGGCAGGGCGAACCAGTACGCCCCGGGGAGACCGGGCAGCCGGGCGATCCGAACCGGCCGGGCGGGCCCGCGTGGCCGGGACGCCCCGGCACTCCGAGCGCCCGCGACACCGGCCTCACGGACGCGGGCCGCGCTCCCGGCGCCCCCCTGCTCGACCTCTCCACCGGCCAGTCCGAGCCCGGCACCCCGCGCCCCCACGTGCTGCCCCCCGGCCCGCACGACCCGTCCCGCCCACAACCCCGTCCCACTGGCCGCGCCCGCGTCCTCCCCCCGCGCACCGTCGACCAGCAGACCCAACCGCACACCCCCGCCGACGACCACGGCCCCCACCGCCCCGAGCCCTCGCTCGGCGACGCCACCCCCAGCGGCGCGGGCGCCACCCAGCTCGGCGGCGGCAACGGCGGCGCCACCGACGGCCCCACTCCGGACTCCCCGGTCCAGGGCACGGACGGCCGCAACAGCATCGAGGACTGGATGGCCGAACTCCGCTCCTCCCGCCGCCGCATCACCGCCGCCGAGGAGCCGCGCGCCGGCGACGACGGCCGCACGGTCAGCGTCAACGAGTTGCTGCGCAGGCGCGACGGCGAGTAGCGGGTTTCGGGCGAGAACCGAGAACTGCGCGCCCTGATCCCAGTTCGAGGGCTGAGGCCGAAGGGCTGGAGCGTTGATCGCTCCAGCCCCTCGACATTCGGCTCGACTACTCGACCGTCGAGTTCTCCTGCTTCTCCCCCGCCGCCTCGGCGAAGGCGCGGGCGTAGCGGGTGCCCGCGAGCAGGAGGAGGACGCCGACGACCAGGAAGGCGAGGACGCGGACCAGGCCGTCGAGGGTGGCGAGGTCGAAAAGGAAGAGTTTGGCGAGGGCGGCGGCGGTGACCAGGAGGCCGGAGACCAGGGCGATCTTGGCGGCGCCTGGTGCCGTGGTGAGCAGGCGGAGGCCGTAGAAGAGCGCGGCGGTGGCGCCCGCCATCCAGAGGATGGTGGCAGCGCTGTGGCCTGCGACGAAGCCGTCCGCGGCGCCGGTCGCCACGCCGATGGAGACCGTGGTGACGGTGACGGCGTACAGCGCGACCAGCGCGGCCATGACGCCGAAGATGTAGTCCGCGTTGGTGTCCCGGTTCGGGGCGACGGTGCGCAGGCAGTGGAAGCCGAGGCCCGCCACGGCGACGGCGAGGACGGCGGCGATGGCGGTGGTGAAGCCGAGGTCGTCGACGGCGAGGCGCTGGACGGCCAGCGTTTCGGTGTTCGCCAGGGTGAAGAGCATGCCGGTGCCGAGGACGCCGAAGGCGGTGCCGAGCAGCGCGGCGAGCGTCGACTTCGCCTGGCCGCCGATGGCGAGGAAGCCCGCGGCGACGGCGAGCAGGGCGATCGGGAGCGTGTCCTCGGTGGTCACGGTCACGCAGGTGGCGAGCAGGGCCAGCGCGCCCGCCACGGCGGCGGTGGCCCTGGTGTGCAGCGGGATCCGCAGTGCGGCGGCGAATTTCGCGGAGGTGAGGGCGGCGGCGCCGAGCAGCGCGGTGGCGGTGGCGCCGGAGACGGCGGCCGCGGCGGGGCGGTCGAAGAGCGCGGGCATGCTCAGCAGCGGGACGGTGGTGAGGGCGAAGGCGACGGTGGCGACGATGTCCTTCGGGCGGCGGCGCACGTTGTCGGCCACGCCGGCGGCGCCGAGCAGGGCGATCGCGGTGGCGGCCGCCAGGATCCACAGCACGCGGGACCCGATGGGGTCGTTGATCACCGCGTCGCCGACGGCCCAGAGGGTGGCGAGGACGGCGGGCAGGGTGCGGGCGATCTGCAGCAGCGGCCAGTCGAAGCGGCGGTGCACGGGGAGGCAGGCGGCCATGAGGACGATGAGGAAGGCGACCAGGGCCAGGTCACCGGTGACGGCCGGGGAGAGCGCGGCGACGCCGGCGACCACCAGCACCGCGAAGGGTTGCGAGCGCCACTGCATGGCGAGGGCGACGCCGCCCGCGGCGATACCGAAGGCGACCGCGAGGCCGATGACCGGGTGCAGCCAGCCGTACAGGGTGGTCACGGCGAGGACGTCGAGGTAGCCGCCTGCGATACCGGTTGCGGCGAGCGCGATTCCGCCGACCCGGCCGCCCGCGCGGCCCGAGACCCTGACACCAGCGGCGACCAGCGCGGCGCTGAAAACGGCGCCCGCGAGCACCCGCGGGACCGGGCCGAACCAGCCTGCCTGGGCGGCCAGGACCAGCAGCATGACGACGCCGGTCAGTGTGACGGCGACGCCCGCGACGGCGAGCAGGCGGCTCACGACGCCCTCGCGCTGCCACCACGGTGGGGTGGTCCGCGGGGGGCGGGTGTACGGGGGCGGGTTTCCAGGCGGGCGCTGCCCGTAGGGCGGGATGTGCTGGCCGGGTGCGGGCCAGGGGGCTTGGGGGCGGGCTCCGGGCGGCATCGCACCGGGTGCGGGCCGCCACCCGGCCTGGGGGTGCGCCGCCATCGGGCCGCCTGCCGCCATCCGGGCGGGAGGCGGGACCGCCGGAGCACCTGCTGCCGGACCAGCCGGAGCGCCGGTCACCGAACCAGCGGGTGGCGGGACCGCCGGAGCGCCGGCAGGAACTGGCGGCACACCACCGGGCTTCGGCACCCCACCCGCAGGATTCGGCACGCCCGGATTCGGCGACGCACCAGCCGGGTTCGGCACAGCCGGATTCGGCGACGCACCAGCCGGATTCGGCGTATTACCGGTCGACGCACCGCTCACGGAGTTGTCACCGGCCGGAGTCTCCGGACCACCCGTCGCGGACGGCACCGCGCCCGGACCGGTCGCCGGAACGCCGGGAGAAGAACCGCCTGCGGCTGACTGCGTCGGAGCAGCACCGGGCACCGGACGCTTCCAGACGCCCGCCGGGTCGGCCGGAGCGGGGGCGGCGACCACCCCTTGGGCACTCGAAGAACCGACACCGGGCGCGATCTGACCGCGCAGCAGGTCGAGATCGCGCCCGAGTGCGCCCATGCGCGTACCCAGATCGGTGAACTCCCCGGACAACCGCGCGACCAGGGCCGGGTCGATGAGTGTGCTCATGGGTCCATGGTCGCCGCGGCGGCGTCCGGGGGGATGAGTAGAAACCCCCGGCACACCGCCGGGATCTACGCGGCGGTCATCCGGGTAACGGCGTGCACGGCGGCCAGCACCGCGCCGCGCGCGGGCATGGCGAGCGCACCCGCCCCGGGTTCACCGACCCAGTGGTAGCCGACGCCGGTGTCCGCGGTCGGCAGCATCACGTGACGCCCGCTCGGCACCACGGTCACCCGGTGTCCGGCGAGCGTGTGCCGCTCGCGAATGTCCAGCGGGGCGGCCGGGATCGGCGGGGTGACCAGGAACGTCCAGTTGCCCTCGCCGGGATCGGCGATGACCGGCGCGGTCCGCTCCCGCTCCAGCCGGTTCAGCACGGCGCGTCCCAACTCCGGCGGCATGACGACGGCGCCGAGCACCGAGCCGGTGCTCACGGTCGGGCGCCCGGCGAACAGCTGGACCGGCAGCCCGTAGCGGTGTCGCAGCAGGTAGGCCACATCGTGCGGGGAGTGACAGGATTCGAACATCGGCCTCATCCCTCCCCCGCGCCGCCGCTCCCGCGTAGCGGTAGGCCGCGCTGTCCCGGTGTCGCGGGCCACGTCGCGCGTTCGGCGCTTTCGGCCCCTACGAAGATCTGGGGATGGGTGATCATTCGCTTGCCCGCCCTTTGCGATAGTCAAAGTTGCAGAAAGGCAAAGGTATGTCAAAGACACGTCAACGAGTCGTACGCAATGTCCCACTCACCGCACCGGATGCGGCCTAGCGTCGTACCCTGAAACCTGGATGTAACAAAGGGGCAGGGTGGGTATGGACGATTCGGCGATCGGGGTACGGATCCGGCACTTCCGCGGCCGCGCGCTGACCCAGCGGCAGCTGGCGGACCAGGCCGGGGTCAGCGTCGACCTGGTGCGCAAGCTGGAGCAGGGCGGGCGGCAGACGGCGTCCATCGCGAGCCTGCAGAAGATCGCCCGCGCCCTCGACGTCGACATCGCCGACCTGATCGGCAAGAAGCAGGGCGGCGTCCCCTCCACCGACCCGGACGCGGGCATCGTCGCCATCCGCCGTGCCCTCACCCCGGTCGACGACCTGCTCGGCGCCGCCCCGGACGAGAGCTCCGCCGACCTGGAGGAGGGCCGCCGCGCGGTCGAGTACGCCTGGGGCGCCTACTGGACCGGCCGCTACGGCCTGCTCACCTCGCTGCTCCCGACCGGCCTCACCCAGCTGCGCGCGACGGTGCACGCGGCGCGCAACGGCTCGGTGGCCCCGGCGAACGAGCTGCTGGCCCGGATGTACTGGGTCACCGGCTGCACCCTGGTGCACCTCGGCCAGACCGATCCGGCCTTCCTCGCCATCCGGCAGGCGCTCACCGCGGCCGAGCTCGGCGCCGACCCGCTGCTGCTCGCCACCATTCGCGGCTCGGTCGCCTGGCAGTTGCTGGTGCAGGGGCGGTACGCGGAGTCGCGCGGGGTCGCGCTGCGCGCCGCCGCCGAGCTGGAGCCGGTGGGCGAGGTCGCCACCCCGCAGCTGGCCGCCTACGGCTCGCTGGTGCTGCAGGGCGCCACCGCCGCGGGCCGCGCGCAGGAGGTGCCGGAGGCGCTCGCGCTGGTGCAGGCGGCGGGCGAGGTGGCGCAGCGGATCGGCGCCGACCGGCGCGACTACGAGACCTACTTCGGCCCGTCCCAGGTGGTCATGCAGACCGTGGACGTGAACGTCTCGGCCGAGCGCTACCCGGAGGCGCTGGCGGCCGCCGCCACCATGCCGGAGAAGTGCGGGCTGCCGCAGGCATCCCGGGCCAGGCACCTCACCGACACCGCGGTCGCGCTCACCCGCACCGGCAAGCGCGGGCGCGCGCTGGACACCCTGCTCGACGCCGAGCGGGTCGGCGGCGCGGACTGGCTGGAGTACCAGACCCTGCCGCGGCACATCGTCTCCGAGCTGCTCGACCACGACCGCAGGCTGCCGCTGCGGACCTTCGCCCGCAGGCTCGGTGTGCACGCCTGATCAGCCGTGGTACCCCATCAGCCTGCGCCAGTGCGCGCTCATGGGGTGCTTCGCGGTGACCGAGCCGAAGCGGACGCGGCCCTGCACGATCAGGTGCAGCCTGCCGTAGGGCGGGCCGGTGCGCACCTTGTTGCTGATGCTGGAGCCGATCAGGTCGATATTGTTCAGGTCGACCGTGGCCTCGGTGGGGACGACGAGGGTGAGGCTGCTGCAGTAGTCGTCCAGGTGCAGCTCGACCACCTGGGTGGTCATGATCGCCTGGGTGAAGTCCAGGGTGACCGACGACATCCAGGAGTTGGAGCGCAGCACCGGCGCCACCTGCCAGCGGCCCCTGCGGGTGACGCCGGACATCTTGGCTCTGATCACCGAGCCCTGGTCGCCGATGACCGGCTGCGCGGGGCGGGGGGCGAAGGCGGGGCCGGGCGGCGGGTTGTTCACGAAGGGCGAGGAGGGCGCCGCCGGGCGACCGACCAGGCGCATGCCGGGCAGGTCGATGAGCACGGCGTTCAGCTCGCCGCGGGTCTTGGCGGCGAGCGCGGTGTCCATCCGCTCGGTGAACTCGCCGAGCGAGAGCATGCCGAGGCCGACGGCCCGCTGCAGCAGCTGCCCGACGTGCTCGCGCTCGGCGTCGGAGACCCGCAGCTCGCGATCGCTCACGCTGTGCGCGGGCCCGCCGTGGCCGCGCTCCGCGACCGCCTCGGGGACCGACCCGTGCCCGCCGCGCCCGGCGTGCGACGTCGTGCCCTGTTCGGGCTCGGCCTTGCGCATGCTGTGCGCGGGCTCGGCGGCCGGACCCGGCTCGCGCACGCGGGTCTGCTCGTCTGACTCTGTCTCGGACCCACCCATACTTCGAGATTACCGACGGAATCACCGCCGCGGCATCAGGGCGAACCCGGATACCGGCGTCCTACTCCAGGCCCTGCTCGATGGCGTAGCGGGTGAGCTCGACCCGGTTCGCCAGCTGAAGTTTGCGCAGCGTGGCCTGCACGTGGTTCTCCACCGTGCGGTGGCTGAGGTTCAACCTGCCCGCGATCTGCTTGGCGGAGAGCCCCTTGGCGACCATCCGCAGCACCTCGGTCTCCCGCTCGGTGAGCGCGGGGCGGTGCGGTTCGTCGGCGGTCTCCGGGGTGGTGGCGATCCGCCGGTACTCGCCGAGGACCAGCCCGGCCAGCCCGGGCGTGAAGACCGGCTGCCCGGCCGCGGTGGCGCGCACCGCCTCGATCAGCTCGGCGGCGGAGGCGCTCTTCACCAGGTAGCCGGTGGCGCCCGCCTTGATCGCCTCCAGGACGTCGTCGCGCTCGGCGGAGGCGCTGAGCACCAGCACCCGGCTGTGCGGGGAGACCCGGAGCACCTCGGCGGTGGCCTGCGCGCCGGTGCCGTCCAGCAGCTGCATGTCCATGAGCACGACGTCCGGCTGCACGGCCGCGGCCCTGCGTCCGGCCGTGCCGACGCCGTCCGCGGTGGCCGCGACGGTGAACCCCGCCTCGGTGAGATCGCGGGAGACCCCGTCGCGCCACATCGGGTGGTCGTCGACCACCATCACGGAAACGTCGCTCACGCTGTTCATGGTGCCACCCGCCGCACCGGCATCCGGAACTCCCACTCGGTCCCGAACCCGACCCCGCCGGTCTCCTCGGTGAGCAGCACCGCGGTGCCGCCGAGCGCGGCCAGCCTGCCGACGATGCTGCGCGACACCCCCAGCCGCCCCTCCGCCTCGGCCTCGGCCAGCCGCCCCGGCGCGATCCCGACCCCGTCGTCGCGCACGCTCACGATCAGCTCGTCCCCGGTGTCCTCCAGCAGCACATAGGCCTTCGCCTCCGCCCCGGCGTGCTGCGCGACGTTCGCCAGCGCATTGCGCACCGCGCCGTCCAGCTCCGCGGCGGCCGCGCGGTCGAGCAGCACCGGCTCGCCGGGGGTGGAGACCGAGACGTCGGGGCGGGCCTGCGCGGTGAGCAGCGGCCGCAGGTCGACCTCGTCGCCTGCGCCGCCGCGCGCCCGGCGCCCGCCCTGCTCGGAGAGCAGCACCCGCAGCGCCACCTCCTGCTCGCCGGCCCGGCGCGCGAGCTCCGCGGTGGGGCCCCCGATCTCGGTGCCGCGGCGCTTGATGTAGGCGAGCACCTGGAGGACGCCGTCGTGCACCTCGCGGGCGAGCCGCTCGCGCTCCTCGGCGGCGGCGGTGAGCCGCACCGCCCGCTCCACCTGGCCCTGTGCCCGGCGCGCGGTCTCCGCGGCGAGGCCGAGCGCGAGCCCGACCGAGACCAGCACCGGGACGGTGGCGTCGGCCCAGACGTCGTTGCCCCACTGGTCGCGCACGGTCAGCGCGACCGCGGCGATCAGCAGCCCGGAGAGCACCCCGGCCACCGGCCCGCGCAGGATGGCGGCGGAGATCACCGCGTTGGTGGCCCAGAGCGTGGTCGGCAGGGTCTGGTGGCCGTGGTACCAGTCGTAGTCGGCGACCAGCCGGGTGGCGGCGATGAGCAGGATCACGACCACGTGGTCGCCGACCACCACCCAGATCCGCAGCCGCTGCGCCACGTCGGGAAAGTGCCACTGCGAGAGCATGAGCGCGCTCACCCCGGACCACACCGCCATGAGCGCGATCAACACCCAGCTCAGCCGCTGGTTGGTGTAGTTCGGCACCGAGGCGACCTGCTGCCCGATCGCGTAGAGCAGGGTGACGAGGCGGAAAGCCTGCGCGGCGCGCCAGAGTGGGGCGACGGCGGCGTCCGTCGCGTCAGCTCGGTTCGGGTCGCGCATCGGCGCTGTCCGTACCGGGGCCCGCGTCCTCGCCCTTGCGCAGCCGGACCTTCGCCACCTCCCCGGCGGCGATGGTGCCCAGCTCGAGCCGGTCCGGGGCGGGCATGTCGTCCGGCTCGGCATCGTAGAGCCCGTGTTCGGCGGTGACGGTGTGGATTTCGGAGAACATCTCCTCCGGCTCCCCGGCGAGCAGCGAGCGAATGGCCGTGTTCAACACCGCGACCAGGGGCACCGCGAGCAACCCGCCGACGATCCCGCCGAGCACGACGCCCGCGGTGATCGCCAGCACCACCGCCAGCGGGTGGATGCTCACCGCGCGGCCGAGCAGCAGCGGTTGCAGCACGTGCCCTTCCAGCTGCATGACCGCGATGATGATGCCGAGCACGATCAGCGCGGTGACGAAACCTTTGGTCACCAGCGCGATGAAGACCGCGATGGAACCGGCCAGGAAGGCGCCGATGATCGGGATGAAGGCGCCGACGAAGACCAGCGAGGCGAGCGGGAGGGCGAGCGGCACCCCGAGGATCGCCAGCCCGGCGCCGATGCCGACGGCGTCCACCGCGGCGACGACGACGGTCGCCCGGACGAAGCCGACCAGCGAACCGAAGCCGAGCAGCCCCGCGGTGCGCACCCTGGCGCGCTGCCCGGTCGGCACGATCCTGGTGACGAACTCCCAGATCTGGTCGCCGCTGTAGAGGAAGAAGATCAGGATGAACAGGGTGAGGAAGGTGCCGGTGAGGATGTGCCCGACCACCGTCGCGGTGGTGAGCGCGCCGCTGGTCAGGCTGTCCTGATTGGACTCGATGGCCCGGACGATGGTGTCGCCCGCGCCCCGGATCTGGTCGTCGCTGAGCTGCGCCGGGCCGTGGATCAGCCAGTCCTGGATGGTGTGGATGCTGTTCGTGACCTCGTCGGAGAGCTGCGGCACGCCGTCGACGAACTGCTCGACCACGAAGGTCAGGATCCCGGCGACCAGCCCGATCGACCCGAGCAGCGTGACGGAGACCCCGACCGCCCGCGGCAGCCCGCGGCGCTGCATCCAGTCCACCAGCGGGGCGAGCAGCGCGGCGGCGAGCAGCGCGATGGCGAGCGGGATGACCACGGTCGCCATCCGCTGCACGATCATGGCGAGCGCGAGGAAGGCGACCAGGATCACCAGCAGCCGCCAGGCCCACTCCGCGCTCTGCCGGACCAGCGGGTGCACCGCGTCCGCGGGCCGCCGCGCCTGCTCCGCCCCTGCCTCGGTCATTCCGCGAGCGTATCCGCCGCACCCGCCGCCTGCCGTGCGCCCGGATTCGAAACGCTAGATTGTGTGACGTGTCGGCGCCCCTCGAAGCAATCGCAGCGGTCAAACAGACCATGCGAACGCGGTGGCCGATCTACCTGACCTCCATGCTGCTGGCGAATGCCTTCGGCGCCATCCTGGTCTGGGCCTTCATCCAGTACGGGCTGCCGGTCCCCGAGGGCGAGCAGAGCGGCGCGCGGCGCACCGGGCTGCTGGTCCCTGCCATCGTCTTCGGCGCGGGCGGGGTGCTCAGCCTGACCGCCTCGGCGCTCATGCTGCGCCCGGTCATGCGCTGGCAGATGCGCGGCGGGCCGCCGAGCAGGCGCGAGCAGATGGCCGCGCTGCACGCCCCGCTGCGCCAAGCCATCGTGCACCTGCTCATCTGGCTGGTCGGCGGCGCGATCCTGACCGCCTTCATCCTGCTGGACTCGCCGGAGCTGGCGCTAGCGGTGATCGTCACCCAGTGCATGGCGGCGACCATCGTCTTCGGCTTCACCTACATGCTGGGCGAGCGGATCCTGCGCCCGGTGGCGGCACAGGCGCTCACCGAGGGCACCTTCGACCACACCCTGACGCCCGGCGTCGGCACCAGGATGGCGATGACCTGGGGCATGGGCACCTTCGCGCCGACCATCGCGATCGTGCTGCTCTGCGTCACCCAGATCTCCTCGGACGTGAAGTTCTCCGCGCAGTCGCTGGCCGTCTCCATCCTGCTGCTCTGCGGCGTGGTGATCCTGCAGGCGCTGGCTTTGTCCATGCTCACCGGCTCCAGCATCTCCGACCCGGTGCGCCAGCTCAGCCAGGCCATCGACCGGGTGCAGGCCGGCTCGGTGGACGTGCAGGTCGAGGTGTTCGACGGCAGCGAGATCGGGCTGCTGCAGGTCGGCTTCAACCGGATGATGGAGGAGGCGGCCAAGCGCCGCCAGCTGCAGGAGCTCTTCGGCAGGCACGTCGGCGAGGAGGTCGCGCAGCGCGCGCTCGACTACGGCACCGAGCTGGGCGGCGAGACCAGGTTCGTCGCGGTGCTCTTCGTGGACATGGTCGGCTCCACCGCCACCGCCGCCGAGCGGCCGCCGACCGAGGTGGTCAGCCTGCTCAACGAGTTCTTCCGGATCGTGGTCGACGTCATCGACCGGCACCACGGCTTCGTGAACAAGTTCGTCGGCGACGCCGCGCTCGCCATCTTCGGCGCCCCGCTGGACCGCCCGGACGCCCCCACCGCCGCGCTCGCCGCGGCCCGCGAGCTGCGCGAGACGCTGCGCGGGGTGCCCGGCCTCGACATCGGCATCGGGGTCTCCGCCGGGTTGGCGGTGGCGGGCAATATCGGCGCCGCCAACCGCTTCGAGTACACCGTGATCGGCGACCCGGTGAACGAGGCCTCGCGCCTGACCGAACTCGCCAAGGACCGCCCGGAGCGGGTACTGGCCTCGGGCAGTGCGCTGTACTTCGCCGACGACGCCGAGCAGAGCTTCTGGGTCACCGGCGAGGAGGTCCAGCTGCGCGGAAGGCGCCGGATGACGCTGCTGGCCTGGCCGCGGGAGGGGGCGGGGGCGAGCGGCGATGCCGACCTGGAACAGGCGCGTTGGATAGGCTGAGACAGTGACGGCCAACGGCGATCGGGTGCAGACCCCGGCGCGCCGTGCCCCGAAGCGCTCGGCCCGTTCCCGCTGGCTGCGCTTGACCCTGGGGACCGCGGTGCTGGCGCTGCTCGTCGGCGAGGGCATCTACCTCTGGCCGCGGCTGCACGAGAGCTGGCAGAAGCTCACCGAGATCCACTGGGGCTGGGTGGCGCTCTGCGTCTTCCTGCAGGCGCTCTCCATGAGCGGCTTCGGCCGGGTGCAGAAGCAGCTGCTGCGCGCGGGCGGGGTGATGGTGAGCCAGCTGCGCTCGGTGGCCGTGGTCTACGGCGCCACCGCCATGTCGGTGACGCTGCCCGCCGGGCAGGTCTTCTCCACCGCCTTCACCTACCGGCAGACCAGGCGCTGGGGCGCCAACCCGGTGGTCGCCTCCTGGCAGCTGGTCTTCTCCGGGGTGGTCGCGGCCGCCGGGCTCGCGCTGCTCGGGGTGAGCGGCGCCATCCTGGCGGGCGACCGGATCGGCCCGGCCCAGCTGGTGCTCTCGCTGGCCGCGGTGGCGGCGCTGGTCACCGCGGGCAACTACCTGGCGCGCAGGCCCGGCTCGCTGGAGGCGCTGCTCCGGCGCGCGGTCGGGGTGGTCAACCGGGTGCGCAAGCGGCCGCCGGAGAACGGCGTCGCCAAGGTCAGGGAGGTGCTCGGGCAGCTGGAGTCGGTGCGGCTGAGCCCGCGCGACGGCGCGCTGGTCGGGGTGTGGGCGGTGGTGCACCGGCTCGCCGACGTGGCCTGCCTCGGCGCCGCCTGCTACGCCATCGGCGGCGACCCGGTGTGGGCCGGGCTGCTCATCGCCTTCGCCGCGGGCAAGGCGGTCGGCTCGATCCCGTTCGCGCCCGGCGGCATCGTCTACGTGGACGCCACCCTGATCTACGCGCTGACCGCCGCCGCCGGGCTGCCCGCGGCGCAGGCCGTCGCCGCCGCCTTCGTCTACCGCGCGGTGAGTTTCGTGCTGGTCGCGATCGTCGGCTGGATCGTCTTCGCCTTCCTCTTCCGCACCCCGCACGCCGACGAGGCGGAGTACGAGCGGGAGTTCGAATCCCGCCGCCCGCTCTGACCCGGCCGGGCGGCCCGCGCGTCGACCACCGGAGGTTGCCCGCGAGCCCGGTCGGCCTGCCGCGCTGAGTGCGGGCCCGATCTGTCGGTACCCTCGGAGCCCGTGAGGACCCTGGTGCCGCTGCTGGTCGACGTCGTGCTGGTGATCCTGTTCTGCGCCATCGGCAGGCGCAGCCACGAGGAGGCGGTGCTGGCCGGGCTGCTGCGCACGGTGTGGCCGTTCGCCGCCGGGCTCGCGCTCGGCTGGCTCGGCGCGCTGCTGCTGGCCAGGCGCACCGCCGCCGCCTTCGACGGCTCGGCGCTCTGGCCGACCGGTGTGCTGATCTGGGCGGTCACGCTGGCGGGCGGAATGGCGCTGCGCGCCGTCTCCGGTCAGGGCACCGCCTTCAGCTTCGTGCTGGTCGCGGCCGGGGTGCTGGCGCTCTTCCTACTCGGCTGGCGCGCCGCGGTCTCCGCACTGGGCTGACCTGTCCCTGGCCGGCCGCGCGGAGCCGGGGTCAGGAGTCCGGGGCGGCGAGCGACTGCAGCATGCGGGCCGCCATCCGCGCGGCGGCATTGCCGCTGTCGACCGCGTCGATGTGGATGGCGAAGGCCAGGTCGCCCATGGTGGCGAGGAGCCAGCCGTCGGCGCCCGCGGTGGCGGTGAGCCCGGTGACGTCCCGGTAGCCGCGCACCGGGGCGAAGTCGGGGCGGTCGGTGCCCTCGCGCAGCAGGCCGCGCAGCCGGTCGACCATTTCCGGGTTCAGCCCGCCGAGCGGGGCGTCGGTGGCCCCGGGGCGGCCGACCTCGATCATCGGCGGCGCCAGCGCCCCGCGCGCCACCGCCGCGGTGGCGATGGCCATGCCGAACGGGCTGGCCAGGATGGCGTCGCCGCCGCCGTTCTGGCTCACCTGCTCGGCGCCGCGGCCGCCGGGCAGCCGCCCGGTGACCTCGTCCAGCCCGGGCACCTGGAAATCGACCCCGACCCCGAGCAGCGCCGCCGCGTCGGCGGCCTCCTGCCCGGTGACCTCCTGCGGCGGCTTCCCGTGCGCCACCGAGGCGACCTGGCGGAACAGCTCCGAGGTGCCGCCGACCGGGTAGAGCCCGGTGAAGGCGACCGGCCCGTGCTCGCTGGCCTGGCTGTTCTGCGCCACCGCGACGACGGCGCCGCTGGACGGCTGGATGGCGACGATCGAGGCGGGCGTCGCCGAGCTGACCACGGCGTCCTCGGCGGCGCGCTGCAGCCGCTGGTCCATGGTGGCCGCGATGTCCGGCCCCGGCGGGCCCTGGAAGCCCGCGACCTGCCCGGCGAACTTCCCGTCCGGCTCGAAGAGCTGCACGCCCCAGCCGGAGTGCGCCTCCTGGCTCTCCTGCTGCACCTTGCGCAGCGCGTCCAGCATGGGCGACCAGACCCTGCGGTCGGCGGAGATCAGCCGCGGCTGCTTCTCGATCACGACGCCGGGCACCGCGACCAGGTCGGACTCCAGGATCGCGAAGTCGCCGTCGCGCAGGTTCACCGCGACCACCGGCTTGCCCTGCGAGGTGGCGAGCTGCTGCATGAGCGAGGGGCCGGTGATCAGCGGGGCCACCGGCTCGATGACGCGGGCCAGCGCGTCGGTGGAGGCCACCGGGTCACCGATCCGGGCCGGGTCCAGCTTGACCACGTTGATGTTCTGCTCGGTCATCAGCGGCGCGCCCGCGATGTCGACGACCTTCGGCGCGGGCGCGGGCAGCGTGCGGACCAGCCGGACCGTGCGGTTGTTCTGCAGCGGCGGCATGACGACGCTCGGCTCCCAGGAGATCCGCCAGCCGATGGCGAGCTTGCGCACATTGCCCTGCAGCGAGTAGCGCCACTCCTTGTTCTCGCCGAACGACCAGTCGACGTCCATGCTGTACATCCCCGACTCGCCGTCGAGGCCGATGAACTGGGTCTTGGTGTAGTCGACGGTGCCGGGATCCAGCCCCTCGAACATTTGCTTGAGGGTTGCCGAAGCGGCGGCGGGGTAGGAGGTCAGCTGCGCGGCACCGGAGTAGTCCCGGTCGTCGAGCAACTCGGTGAACCGTTCGACCACCGCCTCCGCCTCGTTCGCCTGCTCGTGCACACCGCATGATCCCATCGCGATCGCGACAGCCGCGACGCCAACGAGCGCCAGGGCGCTCCGGAGGCGAAAGCGACGGGATCCCCACACATCCATGTCCGCCCACTCTTCACTCTTGTCACTTCAGCAACAAGACAACCGTATTCGACCAGTCTCCGCAGGCGACCTCGAGCACCGGGGACGCCACGCATGCTCAGCACCTTCATTGTGCCCCAACCCGGCGAGCCGGGGGCCGATCATGACCTTCGCCCGGCGCAGTCGAGACAACCGGCGCCGCTACCGTACCGGCCGCGCCGCGCGGGCGGGCCACCAACCGCCCGCTTCGGCGTTTCGGGTGGAGCCCGGGCGTGTTCGCGCTGAGCAGAACCCGGTAAGCCCCGTAGCGACGTAATCTTGTAATCACTGCAATACAGCGGACAGGTAGGTGACGTCATGGGACACGGACAGCGACGCGGGTTCGGCAGGCCGGGCGGGTGGCAGCAGGCCGATCTCCCGGATGCGGCGGATGCAGCCGATTGGTTTGCCGGAAGATTGCCGCAGGAGTGGTTCGTCGGCGCGCCGACGCTGGAGATCGACCGCGACGAGATCGTGGTGGTCGGCGAGCTCCGGCTGACGCCGCCCGGCGACGAGCCCGGCGAGGGCGCGGAGATCCCGGCCGCGACGAAGGAGGGCGCGATCGCGCGGTTCCGCGAGGGCACCCGCTCGGCGCGCATGCGGATCGCGGAGGAGGCGCAGCACCGCTACCGCCGCAATGTCGCATGGGGCATCACGGTGGACGGCGAGCGCATCCTCTTCACCCACCTGGCGGTGCCGGTGATGACCCGGCTGCGGCAGCCGGAGCGCAAGGTGCTCGACACCCTGGTCGACGCCGGGGTCGCGCGGTCGCGGGCGGACGCGCTGGCCTGGACGGTCCGGCTGGCGGGCAAGCACGCCGAATCCTGGCTGGCGGAGCTGCGCACGGCCATGAAGACCGTGGACGACCTGCGCGCCGAAGGGCCGAAGGACCTGTGAGCGCCGCCCGGTAGGGTGGCCCACATGTCCGCTCACGGCCCGATCCTGGTGCTCAACGGCCCGAACCTGAACATGCTCGGCACCAGGCAGCCCGAGGTCTACGGCTCGGACACCCTGGACGACGTGGTCGCGCTCTGCCGCAGGACCGCCGAGCGGTACGGCCGCGAGGTCACCGCCTTCCAGTCCAACTCCGAGGGGGCGCTGATCGACCGGATCCACGCCGCGCGCGGCGTGGAGTCCGGGATCGTGATCAACCCGGGCGGGCTCACGCACACCTCGGTGGCGCTGCGCGACGCGCTGGTGATCCCGGAGTTGCCGATCGTGGAGGTGCACATCAGCAATGTGCACGCCCGCGAGGAGTTCCGGCACCACTCCTTCGTCTCGCCGATCGCGACGGCGGTGGTGGCCGGGATGGGCGTCTTCGGCTACGCGGCCGCGATCGAGTTCCTGATCCGGCGCGGCTGAGTCAGCTCAGCCGGAAGACCGGGAAACCGGGCGCGATCCCGGCCAGCTGCTCGTCGGTGGCGTTCTTGTCGATGCCGTCGAAGAAGCGGCCGACCTCCCAGCCCCAGCGGCGCAGGTACTCGCGGAGCAGCGGGTTCTTCTCCGCGTCCGGCACCTCGACCGCGGTGAACGGCTGCACCCTGCGGCCGAGCCGCAGCTCGCCGCCGCCCGCGGCGCGCAGGTTGCGCGCCCACTGGGTGTGGCCGCGCGGGGAGACCAGGTAGCGGACGCCGTCGATCTCCATCGGGTTCACCGGGACGGTGCGCCACTCCCCGCTCTTGCGGCCGCGCACGGCGAGTTCCTGGGAGCCGGCCAGGCTGATGCCCCACCGCGCGAGCTTGCGCACGAGCCGGTTGAAGAGGTTGTCGCCGCCTGCGGGGGCGAGGTAGCGGGTCTCGGCGTTCATGATCTCTCCTCTGTGAGCACTGCTCTCTGTTGAGAGAAGTGTTCCACGAGGTGCGGCACCGAGTCAAGAGCAGTGCTCTCTGTTTCAGCGGACCCAGGCCGCCATCACCTCCGCCAGCGCCGCCGCGCCCCGGTGGCAGTCGACCGCATCGGCGAACTCGTGCGGGGAGTGCGAGACGCCGGTCGGGTTGCGGACGAAGAGCATGGCGGTCGGGACCCGCTCGGCCAGTACGCCCGCGTCGTGGCCCGCGGCGGTGGGGATCACCGGGACGTCCCCGAGGTGCGCGAGCGCGGCGCTCAGCTTCGCGCGCGGTTCGGGCGGGAACTCGACGATCGGTGAGCGGGATTCGGCCGCGGCCGCGAAGCCGATGCCGTCCGCGCCTGCCGCCCGCGCCGCCAGTTCCTCGATCTCGGTGACCAGGGCGGTGAGCGTGGCCTCGTCGGCGGCGCGGGCGTCCAGCCAGGCGCGCACCGCCGAGGGGATGGCATTGGTGCCGTTCGGGGCGACCAGCACCTTGCCGAAGGTGGCCACCGCGCGGTGCTTCTCGGCGGTGCTGCGGGCGGCGTGCACGGCGGTGGCGAAGGTGAGCATGGGGTCGCGGCGGTCGACCAGGCGGGTGGCGCCCGCGTGGTTGGCCTCGCCGGTGAAGGTGAATTCCCAGCGGCCGTGCGGCCAGATCGAGGAGGCGAGCGCGATCGGGCGGTCCACCAGGTCGAGCGCGCGGCCCTGCTCGACGTGCAGCTCGACGAAGACGCCGATCCGCCGCTCCAGCAGCGGGTCGGGGCCGAGCGCGGCGGGGTCGCGGCCCGCGCGGCGCAGCGCCTCGGCCAGGGTGATGCCGTCGCCGTCGCGCAGCCGCAGGGCCCGCTCCGGGGTGAGCGCGCCCGCGCTGAGCTGGGAGCCGATGCAGGCGACGCCGAAGCGGGCGCCCTCCTCGTCCACGAAGCAGGTGACCGCGATCGGGCTGCGCGGGGTGATGCCCCGCGCGCGCACCAGGTCGACCGCGGCGAAGGCGGAGACCACGCCGAGCGGGCCGTCGAAGGCGCCGCCGTCCGGGACCGAGTCCAGGTGCGAGCCGGTGACGAAGGCGTTCTCCGGCTCCCCGGTCCAGCCGGGCGGGAGCCACCAGGCCCAGAGGTTGCCGTTGCGGTCGACCTCCACGTCCATGCCGCGGGCCGCCGCGCAGCCGGTGAACCACTCGCGCAGCGTGAGATCGGCGTCGGCCCAGGCGAATCGCCGATACCCGCCGGTCCGGGGGTCACGACCGACGGTCGAGATCTGGCCCCACAGGGGGTCGAACGCCCGCGCGGCATTCGCCACCGCGAACAACCCGGTCACCACGCTGCCCTGGTCAGCAGGCCCGAGGCAGGGCGCATGCGCACGCCCCTCACCCCACCGCTCCGGGGATCCAGGAGGTGCCAGCGAGCGGCACCCGCGCCATGGCCGACGCCTCGACGGTCAGCGCGACCAGATCCTCCGGCTCCAGGTTGCGCAGGTGCGACTTCCCGCAGGCGCGGGCGAGGGTCTGCGCCTCCATGGTCAGCACCCGCAGGTAGTTGGCGAGGCGACGGCCGCCCGCGACGGGGTCGAGCCGGGCGGCGAGCTCCGGGTCCTGGGTGGTGATCCCGGCCGGATCACGCCCCTCCTGGAAGTCGTCGTAGCTGCCCGCCGCGCTCCCGAGCGCGGCGTACTCGGCGGCGTAGCGCGGGCTGTTGTCCCCGAGCGCGATGAGCGCGGCGGTGCCGATCGCCACCGCGTCCGCCCCGAGCGCCATCGCCTTGGCCACGTCGGCCCCGGTGCGGATCCCGCCGGAGACGATGAGCTGCACCTTCCGGTGCACCCCGAGCTCCTGCAGCGCCTGCACCGCCTGCGGGATCGCGGCCAGCGTCGGAATCCCGACGTGCTCGATGAACACCTCCTGGGTGGCGGCGGTGCCGCCCTGCATCCCATCCACCACCACCACGTCCGCCCCGGCCTTCACCGCGAGCTTGACGTCGTAGTAGGTGCGGCTCGCCCCGACCTTGATGTAGATCGGCTTCTCCCACTGCGTGATCTCGCGCAGCTCCAGGATCTTGATGGCGAGGTCGTCCGGCCCGGTCCAGTCCGGGTGCCTGCAGGCGCTGCGCTGGTCGACGCCGCGCGGCAGCGTGCGCATCGCCGCGACCCGCTCGGTGATCTTCTGCCCGAGCAGCATGCCGCCGCCGCCCGGCTTGGCGCCCTGGCCGAGCACGATCTCGATGGCGTCGGCCTGCCGCAGGTCGTCCGGGTTCATCCCGTACCGCGAGGGAAGGTACTGGTAGACCAGGTTTTTCGACTGGCCGCGCTCCTCGGGTGTCATGCCGCCGTCGCCGGTGGTTGTCGAGCTGCCCATGGCGCTCGCGCCGCGGCCGAGCGCCTCCTTGGCCTGGCCGGAGAGCGCGCCGAAGCTCATGCCCGCGATGGTGATCGGGATGTCGAGGTGCAGCGGGTGTTTCGCGTTGCGGTCGCCGAGCACCACATCGGTGGCGCAGCGCTCCCGGTATCCCTCCAGCGGGTAGCGCGACATGGAGGCGCCGAGGAAGAGCAGGTCGTCGAAGTGCGGCAGCCTGCGCTTGGCGCCCCAGCCGCGGATGTCGTAGATGCCGGTCTCGGCCGCGCGCTGGATCTCGGCGATCACGCCGCGGTCGAAGGTGGCGGATTCCCTCGGCAGGGTTCCGGTCATCGGGGGCCTCCTCAGTACGCGGTCGCGTTGTCGACGTGGAAGTGGTACAGCTCGCGGGCCGAGCCGTAGCGGGTGAACTCGGCCGGGTCGGCGTCGAAACCGGCCGCGGCCAGCAGCTCGGCCAGCTCGGCGCGGTGCTCGGGGCGCAGCTCCTTGCGCACGCAGTCGGCGCCGAGCGAGGCGACCCGGCCGCGCACGTAGATCCTGGCCTCGTAGAGCGAATCCCCCAGCGCCTCACCGGCATCGCCGAGCACGACCAGCCTGCCCGCCTGCCCCATGAAGGCGCTCATGTGCCCGATGTCGCCGCCGACCACGATGTCGACGCCCTTCATCGAGATCCCGCAGCGCGCACCGGCATTGCCCTCGATCACCAGCAGCCCGCCGTGCGCGGTGGCGCCCGCCGACTGCGAGGCGTCGCCGCGCACCCGCACGGTGCCGGACATCATGTTCTCCGCCACCCCGACCCCCGCGCTGCCGTTGACGGTGACGGTGGCGTGCTGGTTCATGCCCGCGCAGTAGTAGCCGACGTGGCCCTCGACGGTGATGTCGATGTCCGCGTTCAGCCCACAGGCCAGGGCGTGCGCCCCGCGCGGGTCGGTGATGGTCAGCGTGGCCGGGTGCTCCGGCGAGGCCAGCAGCGCGTTCACCGCGCGCACCCCTTCGGCCGTCGCGTCGATAATGCAGGCAGCAGGTGCAGGCTCTGAGATCACGGTCGGCGCCATACGTACACCTCTTCCGGTTCGGGTTCGAAGATCCTGGCGTCGGCCACGCCGGGCAGCTCGGCCAGCGCGCGGTACTCCGACGCCATCGCCACCCAGCGATCGGTCTCCGCGACGATCGCGGGCTTGCAGGAGATGGCGTCGCGGACGACCGCGAAGGAGTCGGCGGTCGAAACCAGCAGCGTGTAGAAGCCGTCGAAGACCTCGTTGAGCAGCAGCAGCGCCTTCTCCAGGTCGGCGCCCGCGGCCAGCTGCTGCGCGACGAACCGCGCCCCGACCTCGGTGTCGTTCTCGCTGTCGAACTCGACGCCCGCGCGTCGCAGCTCGTGCCTGATGCTCATGTGGTTGCTGAACGACCCGTTGTGCACCAGGCACTGCCCCGGCCCCACCGAGAACGGGTGCGACCCCTCCGCGGTCACCGCCGACTCGGTCGCCATCCTGGTGTGCGCCACCCCCTGCCACCCCTGCGCCGCGGGCAGCCCGAAGCGGTGCGCCAGCTCGGTCGGGTTGCCGACGCCCTTGAGCACGGTCAGGTCGGCGCCGAAGCCGATCACCCTGGCCGCGGGCACGGCCGCGCGCACCGCCGCGACCAGCGGTTCGTGCGCCACCGGCCCGTGCAG
The DNA here is from genome assembly GCF_042667085.1 of Nocardia sp. NPDC057353. Lineage (NCBI taxonomy): Bacteria > Bacillati > Actinomycetota > Actinomycetes > Mycobacteriales > Nocardiaceae > Nocardia > Nocardia sp. NPDC057353. The sequence continues at coordinate 32,971 of NZ_JBHVAK010000024.1, read as the reverse complement.
CACCACGGTGGGGGCCAGGTCGTGCGCCTCGACCGGCGCGCCGAGCGCGGCGCTCAGCACCGCCGCCAGCTCCGCGGCCTGCAGCGGGCTGTCCAGCACCGAGACGGTGGTGTGCCCCGGCGGCGACCAGACCGGGTCGCCGTAGACCGCCATCCCGGCCGAGTCCGGCCCGCGGTCGCACATCTGGTCCAGCATCCCGGTGAGCAGCTCGCCCAGCCGGGGGTAGAGCGTGGCATCACGCAGGTGAAGCCCGACGATTCCGCACATGGCGCTCCTCTCAGAAGGCGGTGAGGTAGGTGTCGATCTCCCAGTCCGAGACCGTGTTGTGCCAGGCGAAGAACTCCTCGCGCTTGGCCTGGGCGAAGTAGGCGGCGACGCCGGGGCCCGCGATGTCGAGCGCGCCGGTGAGCACCGGGTCGGCCTCCAGCGCGTCCATGGCGTGCACCAGCGTCATCGGCAGGTCGGCGGCGGCGCCCGCGCCGAGCGGGCCCGGGTGCGCGGCGCGCTCGACCCCGTCCAGCCCGGCCGCGATGGTGGCGGCGGCGGCCAGGTACGGGTTGGCCGAGCCGTCGGCGCCGCGCAGCTCGACCCGGTTGCCGTCCGGCACCCGGAGGAAGTGCGTGCGGTCGTTGCCGCCGTAGGTGGCGCGCCGCGGCGACCAGGTGGCGCCGCTGGTGGTCGAGGTGGCGCCGGTGCGCTTGTAGGAGTTCACCGTCGGCGCGATCACGCCCTGCAGCGCGCAGGCGTGGTCCAGGATGCCCGCCACGAACGAGTACGCCAGCGGCGAGAGCCCGAGCCCCTGCGGGTCGGCACCGGGGAAGAGCGGGGCATCGCCGCGCCACAGCGACAGGTGCAGGTGCATGCCGGAGCCGGTCCGGTCGGTGAACGGCTTGGGCATGAAGGTCGCGGTCATGCCGCGCTTCTCGGCGATCACCGAGAGCAGGTAGCGGGCGGTGATCACCCGGTCGGCGGTGGTCATGGCGTCGGCGTAGTCGAAGTTCTGCTCGAACTGGCCGTTGCCGTCCTCGTGGTCGCTGGCGTAGTTGCCCCAGCCGAGCGCGTTCATCGCCGTCGAGACCTCGGTCAGGTGGTCGTACATCCTGGTGACGTCGCGGGCGTCGTAGCAGGGCTGGGCGCTGATGTCGGCGGCGTCCGCGGTGGCCAGCCTGCCGCTCGCCCGGTCGACCAGGAAGTACTCGATCTCCGCGCCGACGTTCACCGCGTACCCCATGGCCGCGGCGCGGGCCAGTGTGCGCTGCAGGATCACCCGCGGCGCGAACGGCCACGGCGTGCCCTCGACGTGCGGGGTGCAGTGCACCAGCGCCAGCCCGGGCCGGACGAACGGGATCGGGGTGAACGAGCCGGGGTCGGGCAGCGCGACCAGGTCGGGGTCGCGCGGCTGCTGGCCCATCATCCCCGCGGCGTACCCGGCGAAGCCGACGCCGTCCTGCTCGAGCTGGTCGATCGCCTGCACTGGAACCAGCTTGGCGCAGGGCTTGCCGGAGAGCGTGGTGAAGAGCGCGAGCACGAAGGTGGTGCCCGCCTCCGCGGCCAGTTCGCGCAGCGACGGGGTGGTGGTCGGGAGGGTGGACACGGTGGCGGTGTCGGCGGACATGCGGGTGCTCCTGGTGGTCAGCGCATCTCGCCTGCGCCGAGGTACGGGTGCGGGCTGGTGAGCGGCGCACCCTCGGCGAAGCGGCTGAGGCGGAAATCGGCGGGGTCGACGTTGGGCAGGGTGGTGGCGCCGTCGAGCAGCAGCTCGGCGGCGAGCCGCCCGACGGCGGGCGAGATCTTGAAGCCGTGCCCGGAGAAGCCGGTGGCCAGGAAGAGCCCGGGCAGCGGGGCGGGGCCGATGATCGGGTTGTAGTCCGGGGTCACGTCGTAGGCGCCGACGTAGCTGCCGGTGACCCGCGGGTCCGGCATGGCGGGCAGCCGGTGGTCCAGCTTGCCGATCACCGTCTCGACGGTGCTGTCGTCGGCGCGGTCCTGGTAGTCGTCCGGGTCGAGGTACTCGACCTCGGTGTGGTCGCTGTTGCCCGCGAGCAGCTCGCCGTTCGGTTCGCGGCACAGGTACTGCAGGCTCGCGAGGTCGGAGAGGACCGGGACCTCGGGGGTCGGCTCGCCCTGGTCGACCAGGACCAGCTGGGCACGCTGGGCGCGGACCGGGACCTCGAGGCCGAGCGGCGCGGTCAGCGCGGGCACCCACGGTCCGGCGGCCAGGATCACGGTGCCCGCCGCGATGGTCTCGCCCGCGGTGGTGCGCACGCCGGTGACGCTGTCGCCGGTGCGCAGCAGCTCCGCGACCTCGGTCCCCTGCCGGATCCGGACCCCGAGCCTGCGCGCGGCGGCGGCGTAGGCCATGCCGGTGAGGTACGCCTCGCCGCGGCCGCCGAGCGGCTCGTGGGCGAAGGCGGCGAAGTCGTCCAGCCGCAGCCCGGGCCAGAGCTCGGCCATCTCGTCGTGGCCGATGAAGTCGACGTCGATGCCGAGCTGTTGCTGCATGGCCACATTGGCCTTCAGCGGGTCGACGTTCTCCGGGCCGACGCCGACCACGTAGCCGCAGCGGCGGAAGCCGAGGTCGTCGTCGAGGATGTCGCGCGCCGCGCCGAACACTCCGACGCCGTACCAGGACATGGCGGCCAGCGACGGCACCCCGTAGTGGCAGCGCACCACCCCGCTGGACTTGCCGGTCATCCCCGAGCACAGCGTGGCCCGCTCCAGCACGAGCACGTCGGTGACGCCCCGGTCGGCGAGCGACCAGGCGATGGCCAGCCCCTCCAGCCCGCCCCCGACGACCAGGTACTCGGCGGTCTCACCCATGAACCCGTCCTCGTTTCTCATGTCGTGAATCAATGTGTAATCACATGAAACTATCGGCCCGTGACGCGGCGGTCGCGCGGCGGTTACGAACACGTTGCGCCGTTCACCCCTACCCGCGTGCGCGTTGCCGGTGCGAACCGGTCGAATCGGACCGGGATTAACTCGCGGTTCACCGGACGACCATCGCGCGCAACATTCGACGGCGTTTACTGCTGTTCAACCGCACTCGGCTGCGGCCGCAAAGATCCGGCACGACGGACGTAGGTGAGTTCAATGACAGAAGCCCTGGCGGCGGCCAATACCGCCTGGATTCTCGGCGCGTTCACGGCGGTGGCCCTGATGGTCGCGGGCCTTGCGCTGTTCTACGGCGGCATGGTGAGCGTCCGCAGCACACTGAACATGGCGATGATGGTCTTCGGCGCGCTGGCCGTTGTCGGCGTGCTGTGGATCCTCTTCGGCTACTCCGCCGCCTTCGGCGACTCGGTGGGCGGGCTGCGGCTGATCGGCAACCCGCTGGAGTACTTCGGCTCCTCGAAACTCCTGGAGGCACCCGCGGAGCCGGGCATCCCGCCCGCGCTCTTCTCCGCCTTCCAGCTGCTCTTCGCCGCCATCACGGTGGCGCTCATCGCGGGCGCCGTCGCCGACCGGATGAAGTTCGGTTCCTGGATGCTCTTCGCCGGGCTCTGGGCCACGCTGGTCTACTTCCCGGTGGCGCACTGGGTCTTCGCCTTCGACTCCGCCGACGGCTCGGTCCAGGGCGGCTGGATCGCCAACACGCTGCAGGCGGTCGACTTCGCGGGCGGCACCGCGGTGCACGTCAACGCCGGTATCGCCGCGCTCGCGCTGATCCTGGTACTCGGCAGGCGGGCGCTCTTCCCGCACGCGCCGCGGCCGCACAGCCTCCCGCTCACCATGCTCGGCGCGGGCATCCTGTTCTTCGGCTGGTTCGGCTTCAACGCGGGCTCCGCGCTGGCCGCGGGCAACAGCGCCGCGGTCGTCGCGCTGAACACCCTCGCCGCCGCCTGCGCGGGCATCTGCGCCTGGCTGGTCGTGGAGAAGCTGCGGCACGGCCACGCCACCTCGCTCGGCGCCAGCTCCGGGCTGATCGCCGCGCTGGTCGGCATCACCCCCGCCTGCGGCGCGGTCTCCCCGCTCGGCGCGCTCGCCGTCGGCGCCGTCTGCGGCGCCGTCTGCTGCCTGGCGATCACCATGAAATACCGCTTCAAGCTGGATGATTCGCTCGACGTCGTCGGTATCCACCTGGTCGGCGGCATCATCGGCACCCTGCTCATCGGCCTGCTCGCCGACCCCGCCGCCCCCAGCGGCGCCACCGGCCTCTTCTACGGCGGTGGCTTCGGGACGCTCGGCAAGCAGACCGTCGCGGTCCTCGCCGTCGTCGCCTACTCCTTCATCGTCACCTTCCTGATCGCCAAGGTCATGGACATGACCATGGGGCTGCGGGTGCCCGCCGACGCCGAGACCGAGGGCGTCGACGTGGTCGTGCACCGGGAGAGCGCGTACGTGCTCGAGGCGGTCGAGATGGCCGACGGTCGGGTGGAGCCGGTCGCGGCCGTCGTCGCCGCGGAGGTGATCACCGAGAAGGCCGCCACCCCCGCCACCACGTAGGTTTCACGGAGAACAGTGAGCCGCACCGCGTTCGCGCAGTGCGGCTCACTGCTGTTCGGCGCGAACCCTGGTTGTAAACCTGCCCTTGACAGCAGGCGGCATCGTAAAGGTAACCTTGACGGCGTGGAGATATCGGACTCTGCTCGCAAACATGCCGTGGCCGATGCCGACATCCTCCACGCCTGGGAGAACGCTCTCCGGTACATCGAACTCGAGATGTACGGCGAGGACCGGCTGTTGGTCCTCGGCCCGAATCGCGCCGGCCGGATGTTGGAGCTGATCGCCGTTCCCGCGGACGGCCCTGCTCGAATAATCCACGCCGACACCATGAGAGCCAAGTTCCACAAGTATCTGAGGTGATGCCGCGATGACCATCATGAACAACGGAAGGCGCTCCGGACACAAGCCGTCGACCACGCTGTTGGCGTCGGCGGTCGCCCCGCGGCGTCCTACCCTCTCGGCCGACATCAGGCGTGAATTCGCCGCGACCTTCCTCGTGGCCTACTCGAGCGCCGCGGCGGGCCGCCGCGGTTCCCGCGTCGGCCCGGAAGTCCTGTGCAGGCAGTTGCTGACGACATGGGCCGAAGACAGCGCACCGACGGCGCCGCCGCCCTCGGAGCCCGCCCCCGGCGACCTCGATACCGTTCTGGAGCAGCTGAATCCAGACAGCACCCCGGCCCGGGACGCGGCGCACTTCCGGCACATCATCGAGGCCCGCAAGAAGCTGGCCGCGGCGGAGGCCGAGCTGCGGTCGGCCGTGAAACAGGCCAGGGCGGCCGGGGATTCCTGGACGGTGATCGGCGCGGCCCTCGACACCTCGCGGCAGGCCGCGTTCCAGCGGTTCGGCAAGGAGTAGCCATCGACCCGACCTCTAGACTCCAAGACATGCGCGAACCGGCCCGGCGACAGGAGCACCGCGACACCGGTGACCCGGCTCCGGTCGACCGCGAGATCCCGCGGGACGTGCCGACGGCCGCCGGTCTGGAGCAGGTGATCGGGCGGCAGGTCAGGAGCCTGCGGCTGGCGGGCAGCATGTCGGTGGTGGAGCTGGCGGCCAAGGCCGGGATCTCCAAGGCCATGCTGTCGAAGATCGAGAACGCGCAGACCTCGTGCAGCCTCGGCACGCTGGCGGGGCTGGCCAAGGGGCTGGACGTGCCGGTGACGTCGCTGTTCCGCGGTGCCGACGCCACCCGCGAGGCGGTGTACACCCGCTCCGGCAGCGGCGCGGTGATCGTCGGCCGCGGGACCAGGGTGGGCCACCACTACGAGCTGCTCGGCGCGCTGCGCGGCCAGCACAAGCGGCTGGAGCCGGTGCTGGTGACGCTCACCGAGGCCAGCGAGACCTTCCCGCTCTTCCAGCACGCGGGCACCGAGCTGCTCTACATGTTGGAGGGCGTCATGGTCTACGGCCACGGCGACTCCGAATACACCCTCCGCCCTGGTGATTCACTCCTACTGGACGGCGAGGGCCCGCACGGCCCGAACGAGCTGGTCCGGCTGCCCATCCGCTTTCTCGCGATCACTGCCTACCCGGACAACCACGTCGAGCGGTGACCCCGGTCGCCATTGTTTGCCGCCACGCACCCCGTGTGACACGGTGGAGGTAGAGCCCCGGACCAGGGGCTTCCGGACGAGGGGTGCCGTACCCGGAGTGCGACAAGACGGCCCGAGGAGGGTCGTCATGTCGTGGCTGCTTCTGGTGATCTCCGGCGTCCTGGAGGCGGTGTGGGCCACCGCGCTCGGCCGCTCCGAAGGCTTCACGAAGCTCACCCCGTCGCTGGTCTTCGCGGTGGCGCTGCTCGCGAGCATGGCCGGGCTGGCGTTCGCCATGCGGGAGCTGCCGGTGGGCACCTCGTACGCGGTGTGGGTGGGGATCGGCGCGGTGCTCACCGTGGTCTACGCCATGCTCACCGGCGCCGAGTCCGCCTCGATCGCCAAGGCGCTCTTCCTGGTGATGATCGTGGGCGGGGTGGTCGGGCTGAAGCTCGTGCACTGAGCCTCACTCGGACAGCCGCAGCTCCTCGCCGGTCTCCAGCAGCGACTTGAGGCCGGAGAGGATGCTGGGCCAGCCGCCCTGGATGCCCTCGAGCACCGGGCTGCCCGGCGCGAAGCCGTCGTGCACCACGGTCAGCTTCACCACCTCGCCCTGCTGCTCCAGCTCGAAGGTGACGGTGGAGCGCGGGTCGTCGGCCCAGCGCGGGAGGTCGTCGGCGGGCAGCTCGACCTCGGCGGCGAAATCGGCGTCGATGCTGTGCCAGGTGTAGGCGAGCAGCCGGTACGGCTCGGCCCGCACCACAACCTGGCTCTCGTCCTCGTGCGACCAGCCGCCGAGCGACCAGCGCATGGTGGAGCCGGGCTGCCAGTCGGTGTCGAAGGTGGCGCCCCAGTACCGGCTGGTGAAGGCCGGGTCGGTGAGCGCCTGCCAGAGCTTCTCGGGCGTGGTGCGGATGTAGGTGGTGTAGACGAAGGCGGTGTCGGTGGTGGTCATGGGAGCCTCCAGAGCTTCCTTGAGATCGGCGAGCACGCGCACGCGCCCGCGGTGGTAGCGATCGATCCAGCGTTCGGTGATGGCGTCGAGCGGGGCGGCATTGAGGTGGTGCAGCTTCTCCCGGCCGCGGCGCCTGGTGGCGACCAGGTTCGCCGCCTCCAGCACCGCGAGGTGCTTGCTCACCGACTGCCGCGCCATGTCCAGCCCCGCGCAGAGCTCGCGCAGGGTCAGCCCGTCGGCGGCGCGCAGCGAGTCGAGCAACCGGCGCCGGGTGGGGTCGGCGAGTGCGCGGAAGACCGCGTCGTCCTGCTCCATACCGTCCTTCCAATAGGCAACCTCCCGGCTGCCTGTTCGACAATAGGCAGCCGAATAGCTGCCTGTCAATAACAGCAGACCCCTGTCGCCCTGTAGTACTTCTGCTACATAATGACGTCGACAAACTATGGGGAGGTGCCGGATGAGCATCGCAATCGACGTCGAAGAACTCCGCATGCGGTACGGCGACCGCGACGTGCTGCACGACGTGACGTTCCAGGTGCGCGAGGGCGAGGTGCTGGTGCTCCTCGGCCCGAACGGCGCGGGCAAGACCACCACCATCGAGATCCTGGAGGGGTTCCGGCAGCGCTCGGCGGGCCGGGTCTCGGTGCTCGGTGTCGACCCGGAGGGCGGCACCGAGGCGTGGCGCGCCCGGGTCGGGGTGGTGCTGCAGTCCTGGCGCGACCACGGCAAGTGGCGGGTGCGCGAACTGCTGGAGCACCTCGGCCGCTACTACGCCCCCTACGCCACCCCGGAGCGCGAGCGGCCGTGGCGCGTGGACGAGCTGCTCGAGGTCGTCGGGCTGGCGGAGCACGGAGACCGCAAGGTCATGACGCTCTCCGGCGGCCAGCGCCGCAGGCTGGACGTCGCCATCGGCATCGTCGGCAGGCCGGAGCTGCTCTTCCTGGACGAACCCACCGCGGGCTTCGACCCGGAGGCGCGCCGCGAATTCCACGACCTGGTGCACCGGCTCACCGACGAGCTGCGCACCACGGTGCTGCTCACCACGCACGACCTGGACGAGGCGGAGAAGCTCGCGGACCGCATCCTGATCCTGGCGGGCGGCCGGATCATCGCCGACGGCTCGGCGGACGCGCTCTCCCGCAGCGTCGCGGGCGCCGCGGAGATCCGCTGGACCCGCGGCGGCGAGCGCTTCGTGCACACCGCGGTGGAGTCCACCGAGTTCGTACACGACCTCTTCCGCCAGCACGGCGGTGAGATCCGGGAACTCGAGGTGCGCCGCGCCTCGCTGGAGGACACGTACATGACGCTGGTGCGGCACGCCGAATCCGGTGCGGCCGACGTGCGCTCGCTCACGGAGGTGACCCGATGAACCCGATATCGGCAGCGGTGCGCACCGGGCTGCGCCGCGGCGCGATCGAGATCAGGCAGACGCTGACCAGCGGGCAGGACCTGTTCGGGCTGGCGATCTGGCCGCTCTCCTCGCTGATCACCCTGTTCTTCATGCGCGATGCCACCTTCCAGTCCAGCGAGATCGGGCTCGGCGCGCTCGCCCTGCCGAGCCTGCTCGGGCTGCTCATCGTCTTCAACGCGCTCTTCGGGGTCGCGGGCGCGCTCGCCACCGACCGCGAGGACGGCACGCTGCTGCGCGCCAAGGCGACCCCGAACGGCATGACCGGGTACCTCACCGGCAAGATCGTCGCCGCCGCCGCGCTCGCGGTGGTCCCGGCCGTCCCGGTGCTGATCGGCGGGCTCGCGCTGATGGGCGACGGCCTCGATTTCGGCACCCCGGACCGCTGGCTCGCGCTCGCCGCCATCACCGCGCTCGGGCTGCTGGCCACGCTGCCGCTCGGCGCCGCGCTCGGCTCGCTCTTCACCAGCCCGCGCAACCTCGGCTACCTCACCCTGCCGATCATGGGGCTGGTGGCGATCTCCGGCATCTTCTACCCGATCACCGCGCTGCCCGGCTGGCTGCAGGCGGTCGGGCAGGCCTTCCCGATCTACTGGATGGGGCTCGGCACCCGCGCCGCCATGCTTCCAGACACCGCCGCCGCGGTGGAGATCGACGGGTCGTGGCGGCACCTGGAAACCATTGCGGTGCTCGGCTTCTGGGCCGTCATCGGGCTGGTGCTCGCACCCCCGTTCCTGCGCCGAATGGCGCGCCGCGAGTCCGGGTCCAGCGTGGCGGCCCGGCGCGAGAAGGCGCTGCAGCGTGCCTACTGAGGTCATCTACAACCGGATCGCCATGCTGCGCGCCGAGCGCGGCGTCTCCCGGCGCGAGCTGGCCGAGGCGCTCGGCGTGCACTACCAGACCGTCGGGTACCTGGAGCGCGGCGAGTACAGCCCCAGCCTGCACCTGGCGCTGCGGATCGCCGCCTACTTCGAGGTGGCCGTGGAGGTGGTGTTCGCCACCGCCCCCTTCCCCCGGATCGGCAGCGAGACCGGCTGATTCACGCCCCGCGCATGAGCTCAAGGATCGAGACCGGGCGGCCCGCGGCCTTCGAGGCGTCCAGGCCGCGCTGCCACCAGGCCATCGAGGCGTGCGAGAGCGTGGCGTCCACCCCGACGTCTTCGCTGGCGTCCACGATGTGTCGCGCCCCGGCGATCATCATCCGGTACATCGATTCGTCGTACCCGCCACCGGCTTTCGCCGCCGCCACCGACTCAGCCAGGAACGACGGGTACGCGCCCGCCGAGCGCTGCGCGTAGGGCAGGAAGCGGTCGATGTCGTGCCCGCTGCGCTCGATCACCGCGAGCGCCTGGTCGACGGCGAGCAGCCACGGGTGGAAGGTGACCAGCAGCGCCTGGTAGAAGACCTGCGCCACCCCGTCGTCGGCGCCGAGGTACTCCGGCGGGCTGAGCGGTCGCAGCAGCTCGCGGTGGCGCTCGAAGACCTCGGCCGGGCCGCCGTAGAAGATGTACGAGGCCGGGTGCGCGATGTCGTCGCCCGCGGACATGACGCCGCCGGAGAGGAATTCGGCGCCGTGCCCGCGCACCCAGGCGCCGCCGCGCCTGGTGTTCTCCGGCGAGTCGGAGGAGAGGTTCACGATGGTCCGGCCGGGCAGCGCCGCGGTGGCCTGCCCGAGCACGTCGTACATGGCGGGGTAGTCGGTGAGGCTGAGCACCGCGACCTCGTTGGCGGCGAGCGCCCCCGCCACCGAATTCGCGGCGGTGGCGCCGAGCGCCACCATGTCGTCGACCTTGCCGCGGCTGCGGTTCCACACCGTCACCGCGGTGCCCGCGGCGAGGAAGGCGCGCACCATGGCGCGGCCCATCGGACCGAGCCCGATCACCGTCACCGCCGTGTTCTGAGACATCTCTGGAGCCCTTCGCTGGTCTGTCGGATAGTTTCGGCGCCGGTTCCGATGCTGGTCGCGGCCGGTACCATCGACAAGAGCGCACGTCGGGGCGGGGCAACCCCACCCGCGGGTACGTGACCTGGTCAGGAGGCGGCGGTGGACCCGAATGGTGACGCGGATCACGAGGTCTGCGGCATGACCGTCGCCATCGACGTGGTCGGCGGCAAGTGGCGCATGCACCTCATGTGGGTGCTCGGCGAGGGCGCGCACCGGTTCGGCGAGATCCGGCGCAAGCTGGACGGGGTGAGCGAGAAGGTGCTCACCGAGAACCTGCGCCACCTGGAGGCGGCCGGGATCGTGCACCGCGAGGTCTTCCCCGAGGTGCCCCCGCGCGTCGAGTACACGCTCACCGACCTCGGTGAGTCGCTCCGGGTCGCGCTGCTCCCCCTCGAGGAGTGGGGCGACCGCCACCGCGAGCACGTCGCCCGGTGCGAACTGGACGACACCCTCGCCGGAGTCTGATTACTGGACCCGAGCCCGCAGGTAGTGCTCGGCAATGCGCTCCCCCAGGTGGACCAGGAGCGGGCGGGCCTGCGCCATGCAGCGCGCCGGGTCGGGTTCGAGCTCGGTGAGCGGGTGACACCCCGCGAAGCCCGCTTCCCGCACCTGCTCCGCGGTGAGCAGCGAGCGGCCGGGGGTGACCACGCACGGCACGCCCGCCGCCGTCGCGGCGGCGAGCACGCCGAGCGGCGCCTTCCCGCGCAGGCTCTGCTCGTCGAACGACCCCTCCCCGGTCACCACCAGCGCCGCCCCGTTGACCAGGTCGGCGAACCCGAGCAGCTCGAGCACCACATCGATCCCGCTGCGCACCGTCACCGGCATGAGCACGGCCAGCGCGCCGAGCACCCCGAAGCCGGTGCCGCCCGCCGCGCCTGCGCCCGGCCGCACGCCTGCGTCGCCGTACCGCTCCACCGGGAATGCCTCGCCGACCACCCTGGCCCAGTTGGTGAGCGCCGCCTCCAGGATCACCAGCTCCGCAGGCCCCGCCCCCTTCTGCGGCCCGTAGACCGCGACCGCGCCCGCCGGGCCGAGCAGCGGGTTGTCCACGTCGCAGGCCAGCGTCAGCCGGGCCCGGCGCAGCAGCGGGTGCAGCCCGCCCGCGTCCAGCCGCGCGGCGTCGGCGAGCGCAGCGCCACCGGGCGGCAGCTCATTGCCCCTGGCATCCAGGATCCGGGCCCCGAGGCCGCGCAGCATCCCCGCCCCGCCGTCCGAGGAGGCGCTGCCGCCGAGCCCGAGCACCAGGTGCCGCGCCCCCGACTCCAGCGCGTGCGCCAGCACCGTGCCGAGCCCCTCGGTGCCCGCGCCGAGCGGGTCGAACCGCCCCGCGGGCAACTTCGCCGCCCCCGACACCGCCGCCAGCTCCACCACCGCGGTGTCGCCGCGCACGGCGTACGAGGTGGGCACCGCGGCACCGGTCGGGCCGGGCGCGACCAGCTCGACCCGCCGCCACCCCGCCGTCACGAAGGCGTCGACCGTGCCGTCCCCGCCGTCGGCGACCGGCACCCGGTGGATCCGGGCGGCGGGCACCGCCCTGACCACCCCGGTCGCCAGCGCGTCGGCGACCTCGGGTGCGCTCGCCGACCCCTTGAACTTGTCCGGGGCGAGAACCACCCGCGGACTCGGTTCCCGCGTCATCGGCCCATTGTGGGACGCGGCTCGGGCGCGCGCACGTCGGGCATCCGGATGCACGTGCAGCGCTACGGCAGCGGGGCCTGTTCGGCCCGGTCGATCTCGACCGCGCCGGTCTCCAGGTAGCGCACCACCGCGTCGTCGACGGCGGCGTTGCCGCGGCCGAAGGTGCCGTGGTCACCGCCCTCGATGGTGATCAGCCGCCCGTGCACCGCGCGGGCCAGCGCGGGCCCGCCCTCGTAGGCGGTGAGCGCGTCGTGGCGGCTCTGCAACAGCAGCGGCGGGGTCTGCAGCGCGGCGCCGTCCACCGCGACCGGCTTCGCCACCGGGCGCCACGAGCCGCAATTCATCCCGGCGCGGACCAGGTTCGCCCGCGCCTCCATGGCGCTGCCGCCGGAGGCGATGGTGGCCGCCGCCGCGGCGATCAGCTCCGGCCGCGGCTCGACCGCGTTCTCGTTGCAGGTGATGGCGGCGAAGACGACCTGGCCGGTCGGGTCGGAGCTGCCCGCGCCCTCCAGGGCGAGCAGCTTGCCGGTATTGCGCGGGTCGGCGTTGGCGTCGGCCATGGCGCGGGCGAAGTTCGGCCAGAATGCCCTGGTGTAGGTGGCGACGGTGGTGGCGCCGAGCAGCGGGACCTGCGCCGAGGCGCCGCCCGCGACCAGCGTGCGGGTCAGGTTCTGCACCTTGCCGATCTGCTCGACGCTGCCGTTGAAGCCGTCGCGGGCGATCTCGGCGAGCGGCTCGGGCAGCGCGCCTGGCAGGTCGGAGACGGCGGCGGGCGGCGGGGTCAGGTTGGCGTACCAGCCGCCGCCCTGGTCGGCGACGAGCCGCACCCAGTTCCGGTAGACCTGCAGCGGCGTAGTGCCGAGGCGGTACTCGCCGTCGTGCTCGGCGATCCAGGCGAAGAGGTCGTCCAGCCGCTGCTTCCCCGCCACCTGTTGCTGGGCGAACTCCTCGGTCCACACCCAGTCCGGATTGACGTTGGAGTCGAGAATCATCCGGCCGGTGTGGTCGGGGAAGAGCGTGGCGTAGACGGCGCCGAGGTAGGTGCCGTACGAGGTGCCGAGGTAGTCGAGCCGCTCGACGCCGAGCGCGGCGCGCACCGCGTCCAGGTCGCGGGCGGTGCTCTCGGTGGTGATGGTGTCCAGGTAGCCGGGGAGCGCGGCCTCGCAGGTGGCGCGCATGTCGTCGCGGGGCCGCAGCGCGACCTCCTTGACCCCGACCGGCGCGGGCTCGGTGCCGTCCGGTTTCACCGCGCAGTCCAGGGGTGTGGACCAGCGCATGCCGCGCGGCTGCACCGCGATCCGGTCGTACTGCGCCAGCACGGCGGGGAAGGAGTCGATCCGGCGGGCCCAGTAGTCCAGCGCGTCCGCGCCCGGCCCGCCCGGGTTGGCGGCGATCACGCCGCGCGAGCTGCCCTCGGCCCTGACCCGGCTGACCGTCAGTTCGATCTGCGCGCCGTCCGGGTCGGCGTGGTTCATCGGCACCTCGACCACGGCGCACTGCACGCCGGCACCGGCGGGCACCGCCCCCTCCGGGCAGTCGCCGAACGCCACCGCGGGCGCCGCGGCCGCGGGCGCGAGCAGGGCGGGCACCGCCGTCGTCGTGCCGAATACCCCCGCCACCAGGAGCGCGGCCACCCCGGCCGCGCGCTGTGCGCTCGTCATCTTCCGTCCCTCCCGGGCCCGCGCCGCGGCCGCCCCGAGCTCATGAACCGGGCGGCGGGCCACAAGCATTCTCTGCGGCGCAGGCGCGTCGGACAAGTCCACCGGCCGGATTTTCCGCACGCCCGCCGCGCCCGGCGCACCGCCCGACCGGGCGGAGGCGGCGCGGAACCGCTGGCCGCGAATCGGATTCGGGTGCGCGGTCGCGCCCCGCACCGAGTAGCGTCGAGCCATGCCGATCGAGGTCCGCACCAACACCGCCCTCGAGCGGTTCGAGCTCCACATCGACGGGGCCATCGCCGGGTACGCCGAGTACCAGGACACCGCGGGCGAGCGCGCCTTCGTCCGCAGCGAGATCTACGCCAGCCCCGACCGCGGCCACGCCGCCACGCTCTTCGAGGCCGCGCTGCGCGCCACCAGGGCGCAGGGCTTCGAGGTGCTGCCGATGTGTCCGCTGGTCAACCGCTACATCGGCACCCGCGCCGAGCACGTGGCCGCGGTGCCGTCGTGGGCCCGCAGCCAGTTCGGGCTGCCGCTCTAGGCAACCACTTCCCGCGCCTGATTCCGGAACTGGGAGGGTGACGCGCCGACCACCCGCCGGAAGGCGGTGCTGAACGCGCTCTCCGACCGGTAGCCCGTCGCCCTGGCGAGCTCGGAGACGGACTGGGTGCCGCGGGCCAGCGCGTCCCTGGCGAGGCTCATGCGCCACTGGATCAGGTACTCCAGCGGGGGGATCCCGACGTGGCTCTTGAAGGCATGGGCGAACGCGGAGCGCGACATGTGCCCGATCTCCGCGAGCTCCTCGAGGCTCCAGTGGTGCGCGATGTCGGCGTGCACGGCGCGCAGCGCGGCCCCGACGCCGTCCTCGTTGAGCGCGCCGAGCCAGCCGGTGGGCCGGTCGGTCGCGGCGGCGCGCGCGCGCAGCATGTGCACGAGCAGGATCTGGGCGAGGTGATTCTGCACCAGCGGGCCGCCGGGCGCGGCGCTCCCGACCTCGGTGGCGAGCAGCTCGATGAGCTGCGCGAGCGGCCTGCCGTGCGGGTCGGTGTCGTGGACGGTCACCAGCGGCGGCAGCAGGTCGGTGAGCAGGGCGGCGTTCCGGTCGTCGAAGGCGATGTGCCCGGCGCAGAGGTACAGCTCGTCCGGGGACTCCGGGCCGATCCGCACCAATCCGTCCTCGGCGCGGGCCTGCACCGGGTCCGCCGGTCGCGGCGGGACATCGGGCGAGGAGGCGAGGACGTAGGGCGGCGGATTGCCCAGCATGAAGGTGTCACCCTGGCGCAGCCGCACCGGTTCGTGGCCGTCGAGCAGCAGCCAGCACGTGCCCTGCACCAGCCCGCCGATGCGCACATGCGGGAACGGGTCGAAGCGCAGCGCCCACTCCCCCGCGGCCCGCAGGCTCGGCCCGATCACCGTGCGCGGCCGGAGCAGCCCGATCGCGTCGGCCACGGGATCCCGAAATCCGAGCACCGCTTCCTCCTGGACGATCTGTAAAGAATGCCGGACTCTGCATCATGGATAGTACTGCCGATCTTCCGGACCATCGGTATCGAAGGTTTCGGCATCGACAGTGGAGACAGCATCATGGGACACCTGGAAGGCAAGACGGCGCTCGTCACCGGAGGCAGCACCGGCATCGGCCTTGCCACCGCCGTGCGGCTGGCGGACGAGGGCGCGCACGTCTTCGTCACCGGCAGGCGCGAGGCCGAGCTGCGGGCGGCCGTCGCGACCATCGGCGCCGAACGCGCCACCGCGGTCCGCGGCGACATCGCCGAGCCTGCGGATCTCGACCGGCTCTACGCCGCGGTCTCGGAGCGCGGCCGCGGACTGGACGTGCTCGTGGCGAACGCGGCGATCGGCGCGTTCGTGACCCTGGAGGAGACCACCGAGGAGCACTTCGACCAGGTCTTCGCGGTCAACGTCAGGGGAACGGTGCGCACCGTGCAGAAGGCGCTGCCGCTGCTCAACAGCGGAGCATCGGTCGTCCTGGTCGGCTCGACCGCAGGCGACCGCGGCGTTCCCGCCTTCGGCGCCTACGCGGCGTCCAAGGCGGCCGTCCGCTCCTTCGCGCGGACCTGGGCGAACGAGCTCAAGGACCGGAACATCCGGGTCAACGTGGTCTCCCCGGCCTGGATCGAGACGCCGGGCGGCACCGCCGCCTTCGGCGACGAGCAGGCCGCCCGCGCGGTCGCGGAGAACGTCGCGGCCACCGTGCCCGCGGGCCGCATGGGCAGGCCCGAGGAGGCCGCGGCCGCCATCGCCTTCCTGGCCTCGGCCGAGAGCAGCTACGTGACCGGCGCGAACCTCTACGTCGACGGCGGCGCGAACCAGATCTAGTAGGCGGCGACGGCCCCGTCCAGCGCGTACTGCAGCTCCGCCCGCACCAGCCGGGAGATCTCGGCCGGGCGGGTCGGCAGCTCGGTCACCGGGTACCCGAAGTAGAAGGACGACCCGATCACCTCCCGCTTGGACGGCTCGGTGCCGTCGCCGGGCCGCGGCCCGTAGCTCAACCCGAGGCAGACCAGCGCGGGCTCGGCCCCGAGCTTCTGCGCGCGGAAGGCGATGTGCCCGATCCCGCTGCCCACCGGCTGCACCCGGCCCGGGTCGACCACATTGCAGGTGCCCTCCGGGAAGACCGCCAGGTGATCGCCGCGCGCGAGCCGCTCGGCGCAGATGTCCATCATGCGCTGACCTGCGGCGTTCACCGCCCGGAGGCCGTGGTCCTTCCCCCGGAACACCGGAATCGCCCCCATCATGTCCACCTGCTTGCGCAGCTTCGGCTCGACGAAGAGCTCGTCCTTCGCCAGCACCCTGACCCGCCCGATGAGCCGCCGCAGCGGACTGCGCCAGGCCGCCGCGGCGACCGTGTACGGGTCGTGCCTGGAGAGGTGGTTCACCGCGATCAGCAGCGGCCGCCCCGAGCGCACCAGCGCCTTGACCGCGTCCGGCGCCCCCTCCGCGTAGTGCACCCGCGGCCGGAACCGGCGCGCCAGAAACGCGTACGCGCCCAATGCCTTCGCCCGGTTCTGCCGATGGTCCCGGTAGAAGTCGTACACGGTGTCGAAGTCGTCGAGAAGCACCTCGGGCGGTCGCATGGCACGACTCTACGGCGCGGGACGGCCGCTTTCCCACCGTAGAGGGCGAGCGCGGCGGGCCCGCAACTGCGATGATGTCCGGGTGGCACGCGCAGACGACCCCGACGATCGCAGGACCCGCGGGCACGGCGACCACGGTCGCCGCGATCACCGGCCGGGCGAGCCCGTCGTGCGGGCGGGCAGTCTGCTGGTCTCCGCCATCGACCTCGCCGAGCCGACCTTCCGACGCACCGTCATCTACGTCATCGAGCACAACGAGGCGGGCAGCCTCGGCGTCGTCCTGAACCGCCCCAGCGACACCGCCGTGCACGACGTGCTCCCCCGCTGGAGCGAGGTCGTCTCCGCGCCGCAGACGCTGTTCGTCGGCGGCCCGGTCAAGCGGGACGCCGCGCTGTGCGTCGCGACCGTCCGCGTCGGGGTCTCGATCACCGGCGTGAACGGCCTCCGCCGGGTCGACGGCCGCGTGGTGCTGGTGGATCTCGACGCCGACCCCGCCGAGATCGGCCCCCTGATCGAGGGCGCCCGCATCTTCGCCGGCTACGCGGGCTGGACCTTCGGGCAACTGGAGGGCGAACTCGACAACCACGACTGGTACGTCGTCTCCGCCCTCCCCGCCGACCCCATCGCCCCCGGCCGCCCCGACCTCTGGGCCCAGGTGCTTCGGCGTCAACCCCTCCCCCTCTCGCTCCTGGCTTCGCACCCGATCGAACTAGAACGCAACTAGCCTCGTGTAACTCCTCGACAGAGGAGGACAACCCGTGAACCACCCCCCGCTCCGGTGAGCCGATGGACGCCGCCAGCTCGCCCCCACCCCACCCGGAGAACGCACCGTGGGCCGCAGCCGACACCGACCGGGCCACACTCATGGCCGTCCTCTACCGCGACCACGCAGCGGTGCTCTGGCGCTACACCCTCGGCCTGGTCCGGGACGCCGGGCGAGCCGAGGACATCGTCCAGGAGACGCTGCTCCGCGCCTGGCAGCGCCCCGCGGTCCTCGACCAATCAACCCATTCGGCCAGAGCCTGGCTCTTCACCGTGGCCAGGAACCTCGCCGTGGATGACCACCGCAGCGCCCGCAACCGGCGCGAATTCCGCACCGACGCGCCGCCCGAGCAGGCGACGCCCGACCACTCCGACCGGGCACTCGACGGGTGGGTGGTCGCCGACGCGCTGGCCAAACTCGGCGCCGACCACCGCGAGGTGATCGTGCGCGCCTACTATCGCGGGCTCTCGACCCAACAGATCGCCGACGAACTGGGTATTCCGCCCGGGACGGTGAAATCCCGGATGCACTACGGCATGCGGGCCCTACGTCTCACGCTGCAGGAAATGGGGGTGACGAACCGATGACCGACTTCGTCGACGACTACACGACGTGGGATGCCCCCTACGTGCTCGGGTCGCTCACCCGCGCGGAACGCCTGGAGTTCGAGGAGCACCTGGAGGGGTGCTCGCGGTGCCGCGCGGCCGTGGCCGAGCTGGCCGGGATGCCCGGGTTGCTCGGGTTGGTGAGCGCCGAGACCGCCCTCAGCCTCGGGACCGACCCGGAATCGGAGGCCGCGCCCACCGGTCCGCCTACCCGAGCGGGCACCGCCACGCCCCTACCCGCGGCAGGCCGTGCGGACCTGATCATCCCGAACACCGTGCCCGGCCCCCCTGCCGACCTGCTCCCCCGGCTCGCCGCCGCGAGCGAACGCGAACGCCGCCGCTCCCGCTGGCTCACTGCGGGCGCCGCGCTCGCCGCCGCGGCAGCCGCCGTCGCCATCGCGATCCCGGTGGTCGCGGCGGTCACCGCGAATCCGGAACCCGTCGGTACCGAGCAGGTCTTCGCGGAGCGGGCAATGGAGCCGCTGCGCGCCAGCCCGGTCTCGGCCGACTTCCGGCTCGTGGCCGACGGTGACCGTACCCGGGTCGAGATGACCTGCAGCTACGCAGGCGCGGGCACCGGCTACAGCTGGGAGTTCGGCCTGGTCGCCACCGGCGTCGACGGCACCCGCTGGAACCTCGGCCAGTGGCCGGCGGGCCCCGGCGACGTGGTGACCCTGGAGCGCACCGTCCCCACCACCCCGGACCGCATCCGCAGCGTCGAGATCACCTCCGCCGCAACCGGCGACACGGTGCTCCTCGGCACGGTCTGAGCACGCCGACCGCCCCTGTCCCGGCAGGACAGGGGCGGCTCCGGTCGTTCACCGGTAGACGTACTTGCCGAGCGCGCTCTGCAACTCGGTCAGCATCGGAGTCGTGAACAGCCATTCCCGCTCGTGCGGTTCGAGCCGCACCATCATCGGGCACTCGCGGGAAAGGCTCCCGAGAATCTCCTCGGTGCCGACCAGCTTCGCCGACTTCGCCTCGTAGACCCGGGCGACGTATCGCCCCCGGAACAACGGCATCCGCTTGTTCCCGGTGTAGTCGCAGCCCTGGAGGAGTTCGCCGCCGTCCCGGCTGGTTCCCAGACAGACGATGAGCTGATATCTGAGCGGGTCCGACTGGTTCATCCACTCGGGCGGGTTCACCGGCATATTCCACACCGCGCCGAAATCGCGGTTGAATATGGCGACCGGATGCGGCGCGGGACCGACGTAGGCGTCCGCCGCCGGGTAGAACCCCGGCTCCGGGAAGCACGGTTTGTTCATGCCCTCGATACCGTGCGGTGTCTTGGCGGCCGTCGGAATCCCGGGCACGCTGGTCGCCTCGCCCGTGATCCTCGAAGACGCGCCACAGCCGGCGAGCGCCAGCACCACCGATGCCGCTCCCGCCCATCGGAGGACGAACCGACCCTTGTTCGCTGTCACGCGCATTTCTTGTGCTTTCCTGCTGTCCACGCCGGGGTATGCCAGGTGGCAGATTAGCCCCAGCGCGCTCTGCTGAGGCAAGGACCGTCCGGTGCTCCGCACCCGTCGGTCCCCCTCGCTACAGTGACAGTCTCGGGGCGGGCACAGGCGCGCGCCCTATGCCCGATGGGGGAGGAATTGATGTCTCGCACAGTGCTTCTGGGCGCCTTGGTGGCCGCGGCCGCCGCAGCCGGAATGGTGACCGCACCGACGGCCGCGGCCTGGACCGAAGAGGACGCGCGGCTCGCCGCCTGCGATTTCGCCCGCGAGGTCAGCACCTACGACCACACCGCGCTCGACGACTACTTCCAGCGCGTGCGCGACCGCAGCACCGGAGCCTTCGCCGCGGACTTCGCCGAGGCGGAACCGTCGCTGCGGCAGGCCATGCAGCAGGCCCAGGTGCGGTCGTGGACCGAGTGGGCCGAGTGCGGATCGACCGGCGGCGACCCGTTCCGCCAGACGATCCTGATCACGCTGAGCCAGGTACTCACCAACATCGATATTCCTGAACCCAAGGCCCAGCACGTCACCATCACCGCCACCGTCGATAACGTCGGCGGCCGCTGGCTGGTCAGCGAGGTCGACTCGCCGAACCTGTAGCAGTCCTCCTGCGAGCGACTCGAGCGTGCACACGTTGAGCGATCCGGTGCCGCCCGCAACCACCAAACCGCGCCCCGGCGGCGAGAACGACCCGCGGTTCTGGCGGCAAACCGTCCTCGCCACCATCGCGCTGTTCCTCCTCGGGTACCTGTGGTTCCTCGCCGTGTGGAACATGCTCGGCGTGGACCGGTACTTCCTCGCCGTGGCGATCGCGGCGGGCTCGACCCTGGTGCCGCCCCTCGCGCTGGCACCCATCCGACATCGGCGCCGCGGCCGTGCGCTGTTCGCCGCCGCGGCCGCCGTCATCGTCACCTGGCTGGTGGCGCTGTTCGTCATCGCCGTCCTGATAGTCCGCGCGAGCGGTCCCCCGTGAGCGAGCCACGTCGGTCGCGGAACTGGATCGGGCGCCCCACCTTCACCGCCATGACGATCGCCCTGACCGCGTACCTGACGCTCTCGCTGCTCCCCTACCTCGTCATCCTCTGGCTTTTCGTGCTGGTCCCACTCCAACTCCTCACCGGGCTGGCGCTTCTCGCCCGCCCGGGCACGAAACGCCAGGCAGGCGTCGGCCTGCTGCTCGCCCTCCTGACCGCAATCACGGCCACGCTCACCTGGTTCCTGCTCGCCCCGACCAACAACCACTGACCGGCGGAACCGATCGTTCGCGTCGAGCCGTCGGCTCGCCGCCGCATGGTCACCGCCCGGACTTCTTCCGGTGGCTGGTCCGGGCTCGGCGCAGTCGGGTGCCGCGAGCGAGGTGCCGCCATCGCCGGGCTGATCGGCGAGAAGGTCGGCGGTGAGCGCGCGCAGGACGTCCGGCGCCATGGATGCTCGCGCACTTGTCGCCGGACTGCGCGAGCAGGATATATTGCCCGGTCCGGCCGGCATCTCGACTGGCGGATCCGCCATCTCCGACCCATCGGAGCACTGTCTCGTTCAGTGTCACCTGGTCGAGCACGGGGGCGGGACCACCGGCTACATCACGGCTGCTGTGCCCTGATCCCGACCATGCGCCACCGTGCCCCATCCCATGGAGCATCAGCATGGATGCCGAGCAGGACATAACCGCCGATCGTCGCGAGCAGTACGACGACGTTGTCGAGCAATACCGGATCGAATCCGGCGCCGGCTGACTCCGGGGGCGGATTCGGCAAGGGCCGCCCGGTGAGTGTTCGAGTCCCGGTGCGACATTGATGGCCAAAGCGGGTTCGACAATCGGCGACGCCGGACCGGAAAGTTACCGCAGCCTGCACCACCATCTCCTGTTCAGATGATCGCCGTATGCAGGACCTGTCGAGACCACCCTGGATCAATATCCTGTTGCCGTGCACGGCTTCTGGGACTACGTGAGCGCCGCGGCGGTCGCTCTGTTCGAGGTGGCACAACTCGCCATCGGCATCGCGATCTTCCGGCAGACCATCGAGCGGGCGACGCTGTGGCTGCGTGGGCATCGGGCGCGCGCCACCATCACCTCGGTCGGCGAGGAACGCGACGCCGATAGTCACCGCGCATTCAGGCCGATCGTCGAGTTCATCGGAGCAACCGGAAAACCCCGGCGCATCGCACTGGCCGAGACAGTGACGAGCCGCCCCCACATCGGTGCACGGATCACTGTGGTCTACAGACCCGACGACCCTGAACACGTGGACGCACTAGGCATCGCCAAGGGCCTCGGAAGCCTCGTCGTGTCCCCGATCCTGGTGGTCGTCGGGGTCGTCGCCATCGTCCTCCCCATCGCGTACCTGCTCGGCCTCGACGGCGTGCTGTCGTGGAGTGAACAGGCCTCCAGTGCCACGTTCGACTGGCTCGAAGAAGCCCTCGACGGCCCGCTGGGCAGACTCCGGGCAGTCCTTTCGGACTGGCTCGGCTGACGCAGCCGTGGCAACCGCTGCCACCAACGCGCGTTCAGCGCAGCTGATCGGCGATCGTCTGCATACCCTCGCGGATCAACTGCCCATACGCGTCGTCACCAAGCGCACCGATCGTGTCCTGCGCGTGGGCGAGGTACTCGCGTGCCCGGTCCAGATCACCCAGCTTGCGGTAGCACTCGGCCAGATTCAGATACAGCGACGGGTACAGCGCGGCCGCCGAGAGTTCCACGCCTGCCCGCGCAGTGTGCTCATCGGTCACCAGCGCGGCCACCGCCAGCGCTCGCTGATCCCAGGCCAACTCGGCACCGGGGTCGTCCTGCATGTCGGCCAGCGCATGCGCGAGGGTGCACTGCGACAACGGGTCGCCATCCTCGCCGCCGATCTCCTCCCAGATCCGCTCCATCTCCAGGCGGGCGGCTTCCCGCTCACCGGCATGGCCGCGCTGCACCACCTGACCGATACGCAACAGGACAGGGTCGGTGATCATCGGCAACTCCTCGTTCGACAACGCCACTCCCGATAGGCGATGAAGGTAGGATAACCGGATGAGCACGCGGAAGGTCTCCCTGACCCTGCCCGAGGAACTCCTAGCCCGGGCCGAGAAAGCCGTCGCCACCGGCCGAGCCCGCTCGGTCTCGGCCTACATCGCCGCCGCGGCAGGCTCTGGCGAAACCCGCACCACCGTCGACGAGGTGATCGCCCGCTGGCGCGCCGAACACGGCGAACCCAGCGCCGAACAGCGTGCCGCGGCCGAGGCCCGCGCCCGAGCACTGTTCGACCGCGCCGACACCCGCTTGCGCGGCGACGGCGCCGCGTGAGACCCACCGCCGCCGGGACCATCCTCGACGCCTCCGCACTGCTCGCGCTCCCGCACAGCGTCTACGGCCAGGCCCTGATCGAGATCAGCGTGCGCGAGCACCGCCCCTTGGTCATCCCGGCCACCAGCCTCTACACCGCCGCCCTCGCCGGCGCCGACCCCGCCGACTTCGACGCCGTCGGGTTCACCGTCACCCCGCTCAGCCAAGTCATCATCCCCGGCCTGGTCCTTCTCGGGCACACCGCCGGCGCGTCCATCAGCACCGACCTGGTCCACGTCGCCTGGGAAGCCAGGGCGGCCGGTTACCCCGTCCTCACCGCCGACCCCGACCCGTATCGCGTTCTGTCCGCGCCGCCGGACCTCGAAGTCATCTGACCCGCAACTACGTCGCCGCTTGCCTAGCCCGGGCAGCGCCGCCAGCCGTAGGCGAACTACTCGTCAGGAGTTGTCACTCGCGCTGCCCGGTGCAAGATCAGCAGAACAGGGGGCGGGATGCCTCGCCAATCCACTCCGCCAAGGGTTACCACCCGAACGCTTCGACCCAGCGAGGGCTCACATACGCGGACCCAGTGACAGCCTTTCGTCTCGCTCACGAATTGAGGAAGTGACGCACAAAGGTTGCCTGATAACTACGGTTATCGGGCAATGCTCCGGTCTTGGGGTGCTGGTCGACCGGGCGTGGTGCCTGCTCTACGAGTAGGGCACGACCTCGGGCTGGGCCAGGCCGGTGATCGCGGTGGCGAGGTCGCCCCGGGCGAAGACCGTGTCGAACCAGCTGCGCAGGAGGCTGCGTTGCAGCGCGATGGATCGGTCGGCGTCGATGCCGCCGACTACCTTCTGCTTTATCTCGCCCGGGAGGAGCCCGGCCTCGGCGAGCCGGGCCAGGATGAGCTGCTGGTCGCAGAAGGACATGTGCTCGGTGCCCAGCACCCGTAACGGCACCTTGATCCCGGTGCCGGCGGGCCAGTAGGGCTCCCAGCCGGGCCGGCCGAACCACGGGGAGAACTCCCCGGCCAGCATCAGCAGCGGCTGGGCGAGGCCGTCCTCGGCGGCCGGGCCGAGGACCGGGCCGTCCAGGTTCACCCCGGCCCGGATCCGCGGGTCGGCGTGCAGGGCGCCGATCGTGGTCGACCCGCCGAGGGAGTGTCCGAACATCGCCACCCGCGACAGGTCCAGGTTTTCCGCGAGCCCGGCCGGCAGCGCTGCGGCGGGCTGCTCGCCGGCGGCCGCGGTGGTGAGTTCGTCGAGGACGAAGCGGATGTCGGCGACCCGGGTGGGCAGCAGCAGATCGCGCAGGACTTCCCGCGGAGAGTCCAGCGGCACCCGGGTCTCGGCGGTGCGCCCGTCGGGGAACCGCACGGAGAAGGCCTCGTGGGTGTGGTTGAGCGCGACCACCGCGTAGCCGTGGCTGGCCAGGTCCTCGGCTTGGGCGGTGCTCCAGCCGGTCGCGTCGCCCATTCCGGGGGAGTTCAGCAGGACCGGGATCCCGCCGCCGCCGTGCTGGGCGGGTGCGTCGGGCAGGCTGTTGCCGGCCGCGAGGCTCCAGGTACCGGCCTCGACGCCGAGCTGGGTGAGGAAGTCCTCCTGCTCGGCGTGGCCGCCCGGTGGCATCCACGGCGCGGGCTCGCCGCCGGCGGTGGTATCGGCGGGGTACCAGATCTGGGCCAGCACCTCCCGCGGGCCGCCGGTCCAGGGATCGGTGCGAGTCGGATCGGTCAGGTGCCACTCGGTGACCCCGACCGGGGATGGGCCGGTCGGGGTGGGCAGCGTGATGCTCACTGTCGGCTCTCGCGGCGGTGATGCCGCGGTTGTCACCCCGGCAGCACCTCCGAGCAGGACCACACCCGCAGCCATGATCGCCGTCGCCCGCCGTAAACCGTTGCCCGTCAACGCCTACCCCCAGCCTGTCGTATCGGTGGCCCGGAGCCTACAAGCCGCTCTCCACGCGGAACTTGCCGACCAACTGCCGCTCAGCCGGTCGAGCACGCTCTGCGGCCGGGTCGATCCGATCGCGGCGGCGCTGGGCTATTCGCCCCTGTCTCTGAATCGGCGCGCACTCTCAGTGGACATCGCAGAGAATCGAAATATCGTCTGATCAGCGGATATCAGGATCGGGAGTGTGCTCGTAGCGTGAATGGTCAGCCGGGGTCTGCCCGCCCGGTGCCGCTTCAGGGCAGGAGAAATCCATGCGCTCGAAGTTCTTCGCTCCCGTGCTGGCCACGCTGGCGCTGGTGACCGCGGCGGTGGCGGGTTCGGGTACCGCCTCCGCCCAGCCCTACGGGATCGACATGCACCTGGCCTGCCAGGTCACCCACGGGACGATCGGATGGCGCGCCACGCTGGCCTATCCCGCGCAGGGCGGGTGGGGCTGGCGCTGCTACTCGGTGCCGATCTCGACCGGCTACAAGTCCGTCGACATCGAGAAGTACTGCTGGAACGTCTACGGGCTGCACGCCCGCGGTGGCTCCACCGCCTACAACTGGCGGTGCGACTACTGATCCCGGCAAGCCGGAGTGTGCGGGGCGAGTCGGCCCGAGTGCGCTCCGGCTGGATCGGTACGGACGCTGCTGACATCGTGTACCGGCAGCACCGCTCGATGAGCGTCACGCTGGCGGCGTCGGACGGTTCGAGAGTCGAGCCACCGCAGCCGGCTCGGCGGGGAAGAACGGGAGAAGGCCCCGCCGGTGGGCGAGGCCTTCCTCGGGTGCTGGAGCCGGGTCAGCTGGTGAGCCACTCCCAGCCCTCGGTGAGTGGCCTGTTCGGCGGCGGCGCTGAACAGCCGGCCCGCCGCGGCGGCGAGGAAGGTGGTCGCTGACCGTCCAGGACGTCATGGCCCGGGAGAAAGCCGCACCGGAGCCGTAGCGGCGTGCGGGCGCTGGTGCGGTGGGTCACCCCGATGCGCGCCGGCACCGGGGTACCGGCAAGCGCTCCGGGGCCTTCGCCATCTCGATGCCGCGCCCGCCGGCGAGAGGCACCGGGCCGGACGATCTCGGCCGTAGCCAGCCGGAATGGAGAGTTGGTTGCCGTCTCGATTCCTTGGTTTCGAGACGACCTCGGCAGCTCCACCGCTCCGGGCGGAACCTCGACGTCGACCCGTCTCGTACCCCCGTCTCGAATCGTGACCGCCGATAAGAAAATCGAACCGGGGGTCTGGACCCAAGCCCGAGCGGTCGCCCGCGGTAGCGAGGCCACCAGCGGGTGTCGGTAGTTCGAATGACGGTGCAGGGTGGGGTTCTCGGCTAAATTGTGCGGGTTCGCCAGGTCGGTGATGTCGTGCCGAGGCTGGCTCGTGAGCGGGAGTGGGGAGGATTTCGTCGTGGTGGAGACGGTGGCGGCGATCGTCGCGCAGGCGCTGGCTGCTGGTGCGGTCGCGGGGCTGGGTGAGAGCGCTCAGCAGGCGGTGGCCGATGCCTACCAGAAGCTGAAGGGGCTCGTGACCGGCCGCTACGGGCAGGTGGATGTGGCCGCGCTGGAGCAGCGCCCGAACTCCGAGCACCGCCGCGTCGAGCTCGCCGAAGACCTGACCGCGGCCGGTGCCGATCAGGACGTCGAGTTGCTGGCGGCAACGCAGACGCTGGTCGCGATGCTGCGCGCCCACGAAGCCTCCGCCGGCGCGGCGGTCGGTGTGGACCTGGAGCAGATCGAGGGCGCCGCGCTGCGGATCAAGCAGGTCGACTCGACCGGGACCGGCGTCCGGATCTCGCGCGGCACCTTCAGCGGCGATATCGAGATCGGCTCGGTGCGCGCCGGGCACCGGGAACCCGGAGACCCTTCCGCGGCGCCCCGGTAACCTCCCGCCCGGCAGCGCCACCCGCCACAGGCTTCGGGGGCACCACCTACGTCCTGCACGACAACCGCGCGGAGACGATCGTGCTCGGCGGCCCCAGCACGGCACCCCCGCCACAGCCCGCGATCGTGGGCCCGCTCGTGGTCGGCCGGATTCCCCGCGAGCCGCGCAGTTACGTAGTCCGCCCGCAAACGGCCCGGCTGGAGGCGGAGTCCAGCGGGTTGTGGCGGGTGGCGTTGGTGACCGGGATGCGTGGCGCCGGGAAAACGCATGTGGCCGCCGCGTACGCCCGCGGCCGGCTGGCGGCCGGTGTGGGGTTGGCCGGGTGGGTGGATGCCGAGTCCCATGAGACTCTGTATGCCGGGCTGGCCGAGGTAGCTTTGCGCCTCGGCGCCGCCGACCCCGGTGACGATCCGGTCGAGTCGGCCTATCGGCTGCGCGATCACCTCAACGCCCGAGTCGGGGCCGGAATGCTGGTCCTGGACAACGCCATCGACGTCGACCTCGTGCGCCAGCTGCTGCCGGTCTCCGGCGGCACCCAGGTCGTGATCACCAGCACCGTGCGCAGCTTCACCTCGCTGGCTGACCTGCTCGTCGACGTCGGAGGCGGATACACCCGGGACCAGTCCGTGGCCTACCTGAACTCGGTCACCGACCTCAAGGACCCGATCGGTGCGGACGCGATCGCCGACGAGCTGGGAGACCTCCCCTTGGCGCTGGCGACTGCCGCGGCCGCGATCGCCGCCTCCGGCGCGACCTACGAGCGGTTCCTGCGGCGCGTCCGCAGCCAGCCCCTGCCCCGGGCACTGCGCCACCGCGTCGGGCAGGAACATCGGCTGCGCGTCGACCAAGCGATCACCCTCTCCCTCGACGACGCCCGGACCCCGACCGGCGACCCCGAACTCGACACCGCCGTGGGGTGGCTGCTGGAGTTGTTCGCCGTTCTCGCCCCCGCCGGGATCGGCCGCGACCTGCTCACCCACCCAAACCCCGAACTCGACGAGTGGGTCGACGACGCCATCGACCACTGCGTCCAGCGATCCCTGCTGACATGGTCGACCAGCAAGGAATCCCTGCTGGCGCACCGGCTCACCGCCCGTGCTCTGCGCGAGCAGATCCTCGACTCCGGCCACGCCGAGACCGTCCTCACCACAGCCCTCGACGTACTCGAACCGCACCTGTTCGATGAAGACCAAGCCTGGGCACGCCGACTCGAAGGGACCCGGCTGGTCGACCACATCAACGCCATAACCAGCAGCGAGTTGCCCAACCACGCAACTCGGGCATCACGAACCCGAGTCTTGAAGGCTCGCCGATGGGCCACACGCCACCTCACGAAAACCGCCGCCCTCACCCCAGCCATCGAACTCGCACACGACACCCTCGCCGAGCACGAACAGATCCTCGGACCCGACCACCCCGACACCCTGACCACCCGCCACAACCTCGCCC